>JBKJRG010000411.1:0-2792 GCA_046594805.1 Opitutaceae bacterium
GCGTCGCTTGCCGACGCCCGAGAGTGGGAACGCGTCACGCTGTTCGCGGGCGTCGTCAAGCGACGCCCCTACACCAGCGATTCGGCGGGGACGTTTGGCGCGTACGGCCGAACAAGATTTCGCCGCCATGATCCTTTCAGGCCGGCGATTTCGCATCAACGCCCCGCGCGGAAATGTCTCCGCCCACTGCCACGACAAGCGTCGCACGCGAATCCGGCTCCGCGTTTTAGGGGCACATTACCCCGCCAAAGTTGCACCGCTCCCGGAGCCGCGACATGGTGGCGGCTTCCATGTTGCGTCCCGGTTGGTCCTGCTTCTTTGCCGTCGCCGTGCTGGCGCCTTCCGCGCTTTTCGCGCAGCCGTTGACGCGCACCGCCGCGACCTCGCTCCGGCTTTCGGCGACCCCACCCGCCACCACCTACACGACCGCGCGGGCCTTTCCGACGCTCACTTTCGCCCAACCGCTTGCACTGGTCACTCCGCCCGGCGAGACGCGCCGCCTCTTCGTCGTCGAGAAGACGGGCCGCATCTGGGTAATTCCGGACGTCACCGCGGCCGCGCCGACCCGCACGCTCTTTCTCGATCTTTCCACCCGCACCGCCTCCTCCACCGATCCCAACGACGAACGCGGCCTGCTCGCGCTGGCGTTTCATCCTCGTTATGCGGAGAACGGGCAGTTCTACGTCTGGTACACGCTCAACACCACGACGGGTGCGGGCGGTGGCCTGCACGACCGCCTGGCGCGCTTCCACGTGACCGCCGACGCGAACGTCGCCGACCCCGCGTCCGAGCAGCCGATGATCACGCAGCGTGACGAGGCCGCGAATCACAACGGCGGCGAGCTGCTTTTCGGACCCGACGGCTACCTCTATCTCTCCGTCGGGGACGAGGGCAACGCCAACGACACGCTCGGGAACAGCCAGCGGATCGATCGCGATTTCTTTGCCGGCATTCTGCGGCTGGATGTGGATCAACGCCTGGGTTCGCTGCCGCCGAATCCGCATCCCGCGGTGCACGGCGGCACCTACACCGTCCCGCTCGACAATCCGTTTGTCGGCGCAACTACCCACAATGGCGCGACGGTCCTCCCGCTCGCGGTGCGCACGGAGTTCTGGGCCACCGGCCTGCGGAATCCCTGGCGGATGTCGTTCGATTCCGCCACCGGCCGGCTCTGGTGCGCCGATGTTGGCCAGGGCAGCCGCGAAGAGATCAACCTCATCGTCCGCGGGGGCAACTACGGCTGGAACTACCGCGAAGGCACGATCGCGGGACCGCGCAGCAATCCTCCCGCGGGCGTCACCCTTATCGGGCCGGTCTGGGATTACCCCCGTTCCGTGGGCCTTTCGGTCACGGGCGGTTTCGTCTATCGTGGTCAGCGGCTGCCGGCGCTTTTCGGCCAGTACCTCTTCACCGACTTCGTCACGGGCCGAATCTGGAGCCTTCAACCCGATGGCGAAAATGCCGTGCCGGCCAACCGCGTGCAGCTCCTCGCCACCGACGGCGGCATCAGCTCCTTCGGCGTGGATCCGAGCAATGGCGACGTATTGCTCGCCGACCTGACCGAGGGCGCGGTCAAGCGACTGGTCGCCTCCGCCGCCCCGGGCGGTACGCCCTTTCCCGCTACGCTCGCGGCCACCGGCGCATTCGCCAGCCTCGCCACTTTGTCGCCGGCCGCCGGCATCGTCGCCTACGAGCCCAACGTCTCGTTCTGGTCGGACCACGCGACAAAGCGCCGCTGGTTCGCGCTGACCGACACCACGAGCACCTTTGGCGCGCCGGCCAGCGGGCCGTGGACCCTGCCCCCGGGTGCGGTCTGGGTGAAACATTTCGAGCTCGAGCTCACGCGCGGGAATCCCGCCACCGCGCGGCGAATCGAGACGCGTTTCCTGGTGAAGACCGCGACCGACGTTTACGGGCTGACCTATCGCTGGAACGAAGCACAAACCGATGCGACGCTCGTGCCGGAGGAAGGCACGGACGCGACGTTCAACGTCATCGAAAATGGCAGCGCCCGGACGCAGGCGTGGCGTTTTCCCTCCCGCACCGAATGCATCACGTGCCACACCCCGGCGGGTGGGTTCGCGCTCAGCTTCAATACGCGGCAGCTCAACCGCGACCATTCGTTTCCGGGCGGCACCGCCAACATCATCAGCGCGCTCGCGCAGGCTGGTTACTTAAATCCCGGCACGCCCGCTCCGGCGCCCGCGACGCTTCCGGCGCTCGCACGCGCCGACGACCCAGCGCAATCGCTCGAGTTGCGCGCCCGCTCCTATCTCGACGTCAATTGTTCGCAGTGCCACCAACCCGGAGGGCCGGCGCTCGGCTCCTGGGACGCTCGCGCCTTCGTCCCGCTCGCAACGTCCGGCACCATCAACGGCGTGCTCCTCGACACCGGCGGCGATCCCGCAAACCGGGTGCTCGTGCCGGGCGACAGCGCGCATTCCCAGCTGTTGCAGCGCATGGCGGTGCGCGGTCCCGGCCAGATGCCACCGCTCGCCACCAACGAACGCGACCTCGCCGGCGAAGCGCTGCTGGCGCAGTGGATCGCCGCGCTCAGCGCGCCGCAGACGCCCAGCCGGTTGATCAATCTCGCCGCGCGGGCGCAGGCCGGAACCGGCGGCAACGTGCTCATCCCCGGTTTCGTGATTGGGCCGGGCGCGGACAAGACTGTGTTAATCCGCGCGGTGGGACCGCGGCTCGCGGATTTCGGTGTCGGCGGCACGCTGGCCCAGCCGGTGCTGACCTTGATCCGGAACTCGCAATCGCTCGCCACCAACACCCGCTGGAATACC
>JBKJRG010000413.1:0-4823 GCA_046594805.1 Opitutaceae bacterium
CGAGAAAGAGCACGGGCAGCACGGCGTTGCCGCGCACGGCGTGTTTGGTGCTCAAATCGTAGCACCCGAGAAAAAAAGCCGAGACCAGGCTCGCGACAATCCAATGCATGCGAATCACTCAGCGTGCGGGCGCACGGACGCGCGGGGCAAGCGTGCAGCCCGCGCCGCCGTCTTGAAAACGATGGCGGGAATTTTCACGTATTACGTGAAAATGCGTCCGGTATGCACCGGGAGCGAGTCTAGCCCCGTAGCCACGAGCGTGAGCGAGTGGAGGCTCGGCGCCTCAGGGGCGTGCAACCACTCGCTCACGCTCGTGGCTACTTCTTTGCCGGCGTGGCCTTCGGCGTCGCGGCGGTCACCATTCGAATCACGTGGTACGTTGTGCGCGTGTCGCCAGCGTTGCGCATGCCGTGCAGATCGTTCGAGGCAAAGAAAAACACCGAACCCGGGCCGGCCTTTTGGGCGACACCGTTGATCGTCACCTCGAGTGTCCCTTCGCGCACGAGGATGACTTCCTCGTCCGCATGACGGTGCGCGGCATGGGAGGCTTCGCCGACATTCACACTGGTGATGTGGCTTTCCAGGTTTACCAGCGTGACGGTCGGGCCGTTCAGGATGGCGCGGCCTTCGCCGGTCTTGGTCGTCTTCGCGGTGAGCTTCTCCCAATCGTAAACCCGGGAGCG
Organism: Opitutaceae bacterium; assembly: GCA_046594805.1. GTDB lineage: Bacteria > Verrucomicrobiota > Verrucomicrobiia > Opitutales > Opitutaceae > ER46. The sequence goes on from JBKJRG010000413.1 coordinate 684, forward strand.
CAGCCGACCCGGTTTGTCTGCGCCGGCGGCCAGCGCCTCCGCGGATCGCGTGGCCGCAGTGGCGAGGTTGATCACCCAATAGGTGGCGGGCGTGTCACCGACATTGCGGACGGCATGGGCGTCATTCGAGGCGTAGAAAAAGGTCGAGCCAGGGCCAGCCCGCTGCGTCTCGCCGTTGATGTGAATCTCCAGCGTGCCTTCCTTGAGGATGATAAGCTCTTCCTGGGGGTGACGATGCGGCGCATGCGAGGCCTGGCCGGGATTGAGGGTGGTGATGTGAGACTCGAAGGTCGCGAGCGTCGCGGTGGGATTGTCCGCGACATCGCGACGCTGGCCGGACGCGGTCGGGCGCACGGCGAGTTTGCTCCAGTCGAACACCTTCGAGCCGAGGAGCGGTTTGGGCGCGGGCGTTTCGGCGGCGGGCATGACCGAAGCAGCGACGCATGCCGCGAAAAATGCGAGGGTGGATTGGCGCAGGGCGGATGGGACGTTCATCGGGGGTGGGGCGCGGGGCGGTGGAGGCAGCGCGGGCGGTGATAGCAGAGCAGGGATTTTTCGGGGGGCTGCAAGACTGCGCACGACGAGACCTGATTTGGCGTCGTGCTAGTAATCGTGCTCTTGCTCGTGTTCGAACATGCCGATCGACACCAAGCCCGCTCCGGGTTGCAGGCCAGCTCGCTGAGCTGGCGGTTGACGCGCGGCAAGCCAGATCGGCGACCTGGCCTACAACCCAACCGCCGACGGCGGCTGGGGCCGAGCCAGAGCAAGAGCACGAGCAAGATTACGAGCACGAGCAGGAGAGGGGGGCCGGGACGCCCCCGCAATTTCAAGCTGGCCCTTCCCGGGCGAAAAACCACGTTGGCGGCGCGTGTCGCTCTTCGCCTTCTATGTGGTCGTCGTGACGCTCGGCATCCTGAGCATGGGGTTTCAACTCCTCGCCTCGCGGCTGCTCAATCCGTATTTCGGCTCCGCCATCGATGTCTGGGCATGCCTGATCTCGACCTTTCTCACCGCTTTCAGCGTGGGGTCGATGGCCGGGGGCTGGATCAGCAACCTGCCGGGCGATGTGCGCCGACGCTGGCAACTCGGCTCGGCGGTGCTCGCGATAGTCACGCTGGCCGTGACCGCGTGGTTTGCGAAGACGCTGCTCGGTCGGATCGAGATGGCTTTCGAGCCGGGCGGCAAGACGCCCATTCTCGTGGCCTGCTTCGGGATTTTCTTTTTGCCCGTGGCCGCGCTCTCCACCTTCGGCCCGCAGTGCGTCCAGTTTCTCGCGGTGCGCGGCACGCCGCCCGGCAAGGCTTCCGGCCTGGTATATGGCGTCAGCACCCTCGGGAATATCGCCGGGGTCATGCTCACCGCCTTCCTGCTGATTCCGCATATGCGCGTCTCGACCCTCCTCCTCGTCTGGCTGGGCGTGGCGGTGGTCAGCCTCGCGGCACTCCTGCGGCTCCTGCGGGTCGCACCTTCCTCTCCGCCATGAAAAGCTTTTGCCGCCTCATCCTGCTGCTCTCTCCGGGAGTGGTTCTTGCCGCCGACCCCGGCCCGGATTTCATCGAGAGCCACGACACGATCTACAACAGCCTCACCGTCGAGAAGCGCGGCGCGATCGTCGAGCTGCGCGCCCGGGCCCGCGGCGGCGAGGCGTTGGAGTCAGCCGTCGATCTCACGGATCCGCTCCAACTCGTGGTGCCATACACCCGCTCGCTCTACGGCGCGATGTTCATCGCGCCGAAACCGCAGCGGGTCCTGATGATCGGACTGGGCGGCGCGGCGTTTCATCGGCTGTTCGCCGCGGCTTACCCGAATGCTTTGCTGCAAACCGTGGAGCTGGACCCCAAGGTGCTCGAGCTGTGCCAGAGCCGGATGGCGTTTAAGCCGACCGCGCGCACGCCGGTCACATTGATGGACGGCCGGATGTTCGTGAAAAGGAATCGCGAGACTTGGGACTGGCTGATTCTCGACGCCTTTCGCGGCGGGTTTGTGCCGCCGCACCTCAAGACGGAGGAATTTTATCGGGAGTGCGCCGCGCGGCTCAGCGAGCGGGGCGCGTTCGTGAGCAATCTGCATGCGACCAGCGAACTTTATTACTCGGACATCAAGACCATCCAGGCCGTCTTTCCGCAGGTCGTGCTCTTCGAGACCAAGGGCCGCGGCAACGTGATCGCCGTCGCGGTGAAGTACCGCACGCCGGTCATCACCGATCCCTCGAAGTGGTTGTCGGCGGAAGCGCTCACCGTGCCGGTGTTCAAGGACCGCTTGGATCTCGCGGAGGTGCGCGGAGAGCGCGTGCCGATCCCGATCAACCGGATGCGGAATGCGAAAGTCATGAGCGATGATTTCGCGCCGGTGGAATTCCTGGACGCGCTGAAGACGAATAATGCGGACGGGAAGGAATCGCCGAAGTAGGGGAGCCAGCTCAGCGAGCTGGCGGACGCTCCCGCATCGCATCTGTTTCGGGCATTGACCCTCGCGGGGCAGCGGTGAGCGTGGGGATCGCCGCGCGGTTTCGCGCTGCGATGAGATGATTACCCCGACGTCTTCCCTGCCACCGATCGACCGTGCCCGCCGCAAGGCCTATTGGCGGCTGCTGCCGATTCTGTTCCTGGCCTACGTCGTGGCGTTCGTAGATCGCGCCAACGTGGCGTTCGCGAAGCTGACGATGGTGAAGGATATCCCGGGTTTCGACAATGCGGTGATCGGGTTTGGCGCGGGCGTGTTCTTCATCGGTTATTTCCTGCTCGAGATTCCGGGCTCGGTGATTGTCGAACGGTGGAGCGCGCGGCTCTGGCTCTCCCGGATCATGATCACGTGGGGCTTCATGGCGGCGCTAACCGCCTTTGTGGCCGTACCCCTGGGCGTGTCGGAGTGGTTCGTGGGGGTCTACAATGCCGCGTTCAACGCGAAGTTGGGCGTGCCGGAATTCCAATTCTATGCCGTGCGTTTCCTCCTTGGGCTGGCCGAGGCGGGATTCTTCCCGGGAGTGGTGGTTTATTTGTCTCATTGGTTTCCGGCGCGGGATCGCGCGCGGGCGCTCGCCCTCTTTTTCATGGCCACGCCCATCGCCCAGATCGTGGCCCCGCCCATTTGCGCGCTGCTGCTGAAGATCGGCTCCGACGAGATGATCAAGGGCGTGAAGGTTCACCATCCCGAAGTGCTGGGCCTCGAAGGGTGGCAGTGGATCTATATCGTGTGGGGCCTGCCAGCGGTCGTGTTGGGCGTGGTGATTCTTTTCATGCTGCCGGACAAGCCACACCAGGCGCGCTGGCTGACGACCGAGGAGCGCGAGGCGCTCGAAGCCGAACTGGCCCGGGACAAGCCGAAGGTGAAGGTGCACATGAAACTGCTCGATGGGCTACGGCATCCCAAGGTCATGGCGCTGTCCTTCGCCTACTTCTGCACGGTGACCGGCAGTTACGGCGTGGTCTTCTTCCTGCCCAGCATCCTGGACAGCTGGTACAGCCTGAAATATTCGCAACTGGCCTGGCTGACCACGCTGCCCGCCGTCATGGCGCTGGCGGGCCAGCTTTTCGTCGGCTGGAATTCGGATCGCACGAAGGAGCGCCGCTATCACACCGTCGTGCCCATCGTGATCGGCGCCATCGCGATTGCGCTGGCCCCGATGACGCGCGGCAACCTGACGCTGACCATCATCTGCTTCATGCTGGCGCTGGGCGGACTGAAGGCCTACCTGCCCGCGTTCTGGACGATGCCGTACCTGTTCCTGTCGAGCACGGCGGCGGCGGCCAGCATCGGGATGATCAATTCGGTGGGCAATCTCGGGGGCCAACTTGGGCCGTATGTTCTGGGCAAGGTCGAGACGGTGACCGGCTCGTTCGTCGGCGGCCTCTATTTCCTGGCCGGTTCGATGATGGTGTGTGCGACCATCGTGTTTTTTCTCGGATTGGGAAATCGGGATCAGGTGGCGCCGGGGACGCCACCCGCACCGGCCAAGGCGTAGGACGGGTCTTGGTAGGGCTGGCGCTCGCCGCCATGCCGTCGCGCTTGCGGCGTCGCAGTCCAAGCGCGCTCGCACCCCTGCTCCGCGACGGCATGGCGACAAGCGCCAGCCCTACCGTCGAGCAGGCACATCTCCCTTGAGCCTCCCCGCAACTCCGGCTTGCGCCGCTGCGGGGATTT
>JBKJRG010000473.1:0-4218 GCA_046594805.1 Opitutaceae bacterium
GTCGAATCGTCGCTGTTGCCTGTTGCTCTTGGCAGCTGGCATCACGGCCGTATCAAAATCTTCGTAAATCCGACGGGTGTGTTCGATGTAGGGGGGCCTGAGGGCGATTGCGGCGTCACAGGACGAAAAATCATCGTCGATTCCTACGGTGGATATGCGCGCCATGGTGGGGGTGCATTTTCGGGCAAGGATCCGTCCAAGGACGATCGGAGCGCCGCCTATTTCGCCCGCTGGGTAGCGCGTCAGATTGTGCTGAGTGGAATTGCTGACACCGCAGAGGTGCAAATTGCCTATGCTATCGGCGAGTCCTGGCCTGTATCGTTCCATGTTGATACTCGAGGCACCGGCGACGCGTCAGCGGCTTCGCGATTCGCGGAACAATTCGACGGTCGCCCGGGGGCGATCATCGAGCAGTTTGAGCTACTCAGACCGATTTACGCCGGCACGACCAACTACGGCCATTTTGGCAAAGCAGATTTGCCTTGGGAATCGAAATGAAGGCCTCGCAAATAATCGCGGGTCCCTAATCCATGCTCCTGATGCACAGAGCCTATTTTCCTGCCTACTTTGAAACGATATTTGTGGGGGAGCCGTTTCGCGGCGGATTCCCCGATAAATTTGCGATCATCTCGGCGTGTTCTCCGACCGGAAAGAAGTGGAAGGAGGCTCGTAATCAGGCCGCTGACCAACGCCTGCGCCTTCGGACGCGGCGCTGGGGCGCCCATCGATTGACGGGGCAATCGCCGGACGGCCAGCATACAGAGCCCGGCTGGGCGGTTCCGTGTTCGAAGCCGACTGCAATCAAACTGGGGAAGGAGTTTCAACAGGACGCGATATATTGGGTGCAGGATGGGCAGCTTAACGTGCTCGACACGTCGCGGAATCGTCCGCCGCAGGTTGTCGGTAGCTTTCATGAGAAATTCCGAACCGACGTCGCGGTAATCCCGACTTTGGCTACCCGTTGGCCCTCGCTGATTGTCGGCGAGAACAAATGCCGCCAATTCATCAAGGACGCCCGAATCAAGCTAACGCAATCCGAGTGGCTGCTCACGGGCGAGGGGAGTGAGTCAGTGTACCATTCGTGGAAACTGGGGTACTGCTTGTTGACGGATCCAAGTTGTGGCTTGCGCGCACTCGAGGAAAACGAACTTCCATGCGGAAACGATGGCGACGAGAATTACGCAGGTGTGATCCGCACACGCATCGTCGCAATCGTGTCGGACTCGTTGTGTGACGCCAAGACGGCCGCTGCGGCGCTTTGGCGTGCGTGGGAGGCAGACGAGGATGCCCGACCGCTTGAATATATCGACCGCTCGCCGAAAATCGGCAGCGATTTAGGCGAATGCGAACGCACAAAAGCCGCCCCGCCGAATCTCGAATCTAATCAAGTACCGGCAACCGCTGTGGCGGCTCTAGCGGCCTTGATGGCATTGCCGCTCAAGGCGCGGATTGACGCAGTGTCCGCTGACGTTCGCACCCGCATGGATCAATTCGCTTCGATTCCTCCGCATGAATTGGCGAACGCTCTGGAAGTGCCAGATTCACGCCGCCCGGGCGGAGACGGGTGGGCCCTCATCGGATACGCGGAGCGGCGAAGGTTGGAGGAACACGCTGCAGAAACCGACCTCGTCGCTGACTTCGTATTTGCGCTCGAAGACGAGGTGCCGCGGAGCCGTTTTCTCGAGCTGCAAAAGTTGTTTGAGAGCTGGGATGAAGGCGCAGTGACCTCGTTTGCTTTTTTGAGTCCTGCGGAGCGGGAAGCGTTAGAGGATGCCCTGGCTCGAAAATGTTTGGAACGCGACCTGAGCAATGGCCTTTCCACCGTCGCCCATTTCGAGGTCCAAGATGGCCGGTCAAACCTGAGCTTCGAAGGTGACATTGAGGACGATGGATCCTGTCTTTACCTGCGTACGCCGTACGACAAACGAGAAGGGCGGTTTAAGAACCTTGAGAGGTGTGTGACCGAGAAGTGGTGATGTTGACCGCTACTTGCTAATTCCTGAGGATCCGCGGGGCATCGCGAGTGCCGGGTGCCCATGTGCGTCATTCCGTGGCTCGCCCGCGGGCTTGACGTGGGTAGCGTCGTTCGGCCCGCGCACCATCTTCGCTTCCTTTTCCACCAGCTCAGGGTGCGGCAGCGCAACACGTCGAGCCAGGCAGCCCCAAGCCCCGTTGCCGTTCAGCGCACCGGGGCTGTCGGCCCTCCCGGGCGCGGATGGTGCACGGCGCCGCTCTCGCGGACGCCTTGGGCCAGCCGCTCCAGATCTCCAGGCGTGAGGCGCAGTTCTTCGTCGGTCTCCAGGAAATCGACCGCGCCGCTGCCGATCTCGTAATACGCTCCGATAACTGCGATCTTTCCTGCCTTGATGGCGGCGGCGACGACTGGGTTTTGTTTTAAGCGATGGGTCTGCACGCGGACGTTGGCGATCACCGCCTCGCGCAGCTTCGCTTTCACGTCCCGGATCGGCGGCAGCCCGACGACAGCGGGCGCGATCTGCTCGATGAGGTAGCGGATATTCTCCGACTCTGCCTGCCACGCTGCTTTCGGCAGCATCGCTGCCTTGACCGCGCCGCACCCTTCGTGGCCCATCACCACCACGACCTGCGTCTTCAGGTGCGTGACCGCGTATTCAACACTGCCCTCGGTCGCGGGCACGGCAACATTCCCGGCGACGCGCACGATGAAAAGGCTGCCCAGTCCCTGATCATAGACGAGCTCGGTGGGTACCCGGCTGTCCGAGCAGCCGAGGATCGTGGCAAAAGGGGTCTGCGAGAGGATTTGCGCGCGGCGCTCCATGGCCGATTCCTCGGGCCGCTTCGCACTGCCGCCGAAGAACCGCGCGTTTCCGCGTTTGAGGGCGTCAATCGCATCCTGGGGATTGGTCGCGATTGGGTCGCGAACCTGGGCGATCTCCTCCATCGTCGCGCCGCGCTTGATAAATTCGGCGAGTGCACTCCCCGGCTCGGGCGCGGGCAACACGGGCGAGGTGCGCGCGCTCGGAGCGGGGGTGATTTTGCGGGAAGGCGTGACGGCGGGCTTATCCTCAGCTCGCGCGGCGAAGACCGCGCAAAGTGAAGCAGCGATGAGCGAACTGAGCAGGATGCGCTTTGAAGGCGAGGTGGTGTGCAGCAGACTTTTCATAGGGTAAAGATTCGGGGGTTCTAAGATTTCGATGGGGCGGGGTCGGGCTTCAGTTTAATTTTTTGTTCGATGGCCGGTCTGATTTCGTGGCGCTCAAAGAGGGTGATGCGTGAACATGCGATTGGCGATAGTTTTTGCCGAAGGTGGCTGACCGCTACCACCGCCCGCGCACCCCTATCGTCCAGGCGGCGCCATAGTGGTTGATGACGCGCATCCGTCCAGGTTCGTTGGAGTAGCCCTCGATGGGCGAGTTGAGGATGTTCCGACCCGAGACCGTGACTTCATAGGTCTGGTTTATTTTGAAGCCGCCGCTGAAGTCGAACATCAGCCGCTCATACTGCCACTGTTCCTCGGTCGCGGTGACGTTCGTGAACCGCGGGGCGGACCAGGTGGCGCGCACCTGCGCGTTGAACTTGTGATTGCTGTAGCGGATCCCGCCGTTGGCGGATTTCGGGACGTGGTTATTGACCCGGGCGCCGGCGCGCGTGCGCGTGATCGAGCCAAAGGCACTGAACCCCCGCAGCGCGCGCGGCAGGAATACGAGTTGCTGGCTGTACTCGATCTCGACCCCGTCAATCCGGCGGGTGCCTGATGCATTTCCGGTCCGGAGAAAGCTGTAACCGCTGAACTCCGGGTCGTCGGCGTAACCGGCCTCCGCCGCGGAGATGTTCTGCGTGACCGAGCCCATGTTTTCCACCATCAGCCGGAAACCCGACACACTCAGCGTGCCGGCGGGCTCGAGGTAATACTGGACGCTCGCGAAATATTTGTCGGACGTCTCTGGCTTCAGATCGGGATTCGGCACGCGGACGGTCTGCGCGTTTTCGTCGATCGTGATCACGCCGGCGAGATTGTTGTAGCCGGGTCGGGAGATCGACTGGCTCCCGGCTACGTGGAGGTGAAGATTCCGCGAAAAGGCCCATTTGCCGCCGCCGCTGAGGAACGTGTTCGCGTAGCTGCCGTACTTGCTCTCCCGCGCGCCATAGCGATACTGGTAATCGGTGAACGCGAGCGTGCCGGGGGTGAAACCGGCGCGCTGCACGGCGGCGGCAGGCAGGATATCCTGCGTGCGCCCG
>JBKJRG010000498.1:0-4040 GCA_046594805.1 Opitutaceae bacterium
GCCCGCCCGGCGGCAGTGTAACGGAAAAAATAATGCCCAGCGCCGGACTCACCGGCGCTCGAAAAAAATGGCGCCGAGCGCTAAAAAAGTTTTCACACAGTCTGGTGAGCGAGTGGATGCCGCGCGTAAAGGCAGTCTTCCCCGATTGTCGCCGCAATACTATCGCGGGCTGGCCGTCGTGCATTGGACGTGAATTCGCCAGAGTATTGGGAACTGTTCTGGCGGATTTATAATCGGTTGGTCGAGTCGCGTTAAGCCCAACCACTCGGTCACGCTCGTGGCTACCAGGGTGCGCTAGTAAACACGAGCGTGAGCGAGTGGAGGGCACTTAGGGTTGCACCCTGCCACCGCCGGCGTAAGAAATTACTTTCGCATGCAATCGTCGTGGAGATGTCGCACCCGAGTTGCCCGTGCCCTCCCGGGCGGCCTTGCGATGGCCATCGTGCTGGCAGTCGCGCCGGGCTGCGCGCGCCGGTCGGGAGTTGCGGCCGCCACGGGCCCGGTCGACTTCAACCGGGACATTCGCCCCATCTTCAATAACAACTGCGTGAGTTGCCATGGGGGCGTGAAGATGGCCGCGAAAATATCCTTCGTTTTCCGCGAGGAGGCCACCCGCGCCGGCGAGTCGGGCAAGATCACGATCAAGCCGGGCGACCCAGCCGGCTCGGAACTCATCGCGCGGATCACGTCCAGCGATCTGAAGAAACGGATGCCGCCCGCCGATCACGCGCCCGCGTTGTCGCCGGCGCAGGTCGAACTGTTTCGCCGCTGGATCAAGGAAGGCGCGGCGTGGTCCGAGCACTGGGCGTTTGTCCCCCCGAAACCGCCGGTCGTGCCGACGCCGGCGTCCGCGCCGCCCGCCACCGCTCCTGCGATCCGCAGCCCGATCGATCAGTTCGTGCTCGCGCGGCTGGAAAAGGAAAAATTGTCTGCCGCTAAGGAAGAGGTGCCCGCGGTCCTGTTGCGCCGGCTCTCGCTCGATCTCATCGGGCTGCCGCCGTCGCCCGCCGAGGTGGATGCCTTTCTCGCCGACCGCCAGCCGGGTGCGTACGAGCGCCAGGTGGATCGGCTGCTGGCTTCCCCGCATTTCGGCGAACGCTGGGCGGCGCCGTGGCTCGATCTCGCGCGCTACTCCGACACCAAGGGCTACGAGAAGGACGCCGGCCGCAGCGTCTGGAAATACCGCGACTGGGTGATCGACGCGCTCAACCGCAACCTGCCTTACGACCAGTTCATCGTCGAGCAACTGGCGGGCGATCTCCTGCCGGATGCCACGCTCGAACAAAAGATCGCGACCGCCTTTCACCGCAACACCCAGACGAACGACGAGGGAGGCACCGACGATGAGGAATTCCGGATGGCCGCCGTGCTCGACCGCGTGTCGACGACGTGGGTGGCGTTGAATGGCGTCACGTTCAATTGCGTGCAATGCCACTCGCACCCGTACGATCCGATCCGGCACGAGGAATTTTATCGTTTTGCCGCGTTCTTCAACGGCACGGCCGACGTGGACCTGCCGAGCGAGTTTCCGACCGCGCGGATTCCGGACGCGCCGGAGCGCTACGCGGAGGCGGCTGAATTGCAGCGTGAGATCCAGCAACTGCGGAACGCGCTCGTCACCCCGGGAAAAACCCTCGCGGCCGAAAAGGCGCAATGGCGGCCGCTGCCGATCACGCGCGCGGAAGCGGCGCCCGCCGTGCGTTTCCGGCTCAACCAGGGCGAAGCCTTCGCGGAAGGTACCGTCGCCCAGGCCGCCGTGTATAGCTTGCGGGCGTCGGCCGAAACTGCCGGCGCCACGGCGGTGCGCATCGAGGTGCTGCCGCTCGAGCTCGAAAAAGCGCGGCACACGCCGGAGCACGGTTTCGTCGTTTCAAAAGTGGAAGCGTCGATTGTCGCGGCGGACGGCCGGTCCCGCGCCGCGCCTCTTCTCCGCTTTTTCCCCGATTCCGCCAATCAGCAGGACACGCCCATCCCGGTCCCGCCCTTCCGGCCGTCCGTCGCCGAGTCCGCGCCCGCCACGGTTCCCGTGATCGCGGAAGGTCCCGCGGCCCCGCTCACCGAAACCGTGGTCATACCTGAAGCGATCGTCGCAGCGTCGCCTGACAGCGCGCCAGCGCCCAACCCGGCTGCGCCCGGTGCGCCGGCGCCGGCAGCGGTCGCGCCGACCGAAGAGGCACCGCCGCGCGGCCCGCCCGTTTTCCTCGCGGCCAACCCCGCCCTCCAACACCCGCGCTGGTCGGTCGCGGTGTTCGCCGAACCGCTCGCCCTGCAGGTCGGCGAGTCGCTGGTCCTGAAACTCTCGCATGGTCGCCTGATTGCCAGCCGCCCCGCGGTGGCGCGCCGCGTCCGCCTGAGCAGCAGCACCGATCCACGCTGGTCCGCGCTCGCGACCGATCCCCAGCTCCTCGACGCCGAGGTCAGACTATCGGAGCTGGCGCAGAAACTCGGTGGGATACCCGGCACGCCGCTGCCGGTGATGGGTGAGCTGGCGGCCGACGAACGCCGCGAGATGCGCCGGTTTGTGCGAGGAAATTTTTTGGAGAAAACGGGCCCGGCGCTCGTGGCCGGCACGCCCGCGTTGTTTCCGCCGCTGCCGGAGGGCGCGCGCGACCGGCTGGCGCTCGCGCGCTGGTTTGTCGCGCCCGGCCAGCCGCTGACGGCCCGCGTGGCGGTGAACCGTTCCTGGGAGCAGCTCTTCGGCGTCGGCCTCGTCGAGACGCTCGAGGATTTTGGCAGCGCGGGCGAAGCGCCCAGTCATCCGGAGCTGCTCGACTGGCTGGCGCTGCGTTTCGAACGCGAGCTGCGCTGGGACTTCAAGGCGCTCCTGCGCGAAATCGTCACCAGTGCGACGTATCGGCAGTCCGCGCACGCCACGCCCGAACTGACCGCGCGCGATCCCCGCAACCGGCTGCTGGCCCGCGGCCCGCGCAACCGGCTGCCGGCGGAGATGGTCCGCGATCAGGCGCTGGCGGCGGCCGGATTGTTGACGCCGAAGTTGCACGGCCCTCCCGTGATGCCCCCGCAGCCGGCGGGAGTGTGGGCGAGCGTTTATAGCGCGGCCAAGTGGGAGGACGTCAAGGGTCCCGAGCGCTACCGGCGTGGACTCTACACTTTCATGAAGCGCACCAGCGCCTATCCGAGCTTCGTCACGTTCGATGCTCCGGCGCGCGATTTCTGCACGGTGCGCCGGCTGCCCACCAACACCCCGCTGCAATCGCTGGTCACGCTGAACGATCCCGTTTACGCCGAGGCCGCCGCGGCACTCGCGGCGCGGGCGCAGCGGGAGGGTGGGGCGACCCTGGCCGGGCAGGTCAGGTTTGCATTCCGCCTCGCCGCGGTGCGGCTGCCCACCGATCCCGAGCTGGCCGCGTTGGTGCGGCTGCACTCCGACACGGCGACCGTCTATGCCTCCGACGCGGAGCTGCTGAAATCCAGCGGCGCGCCCGACGCCCCGCACGCGTCGCTGGTTGCGGTTGCCACCGCCATCCTCAACCTCGACACCGTGCTGACCAAATGAAATCCGCGGATGACATGCGCCTGGGACGCGAACTCGACCTGGCCCGGATCCAGGCGCAGACGCGCCGGCAGTTCCTGCGCGATTGCACCACGGGCCTGGGCGGACTGTTCCTCGGCGCGATGGCGCCGTCGCTGCTCGGCAGCACGGGCAAGCTGGATTTCTCGCGCGACTCCGGCACGCCGCTGTCGAAGCTGCCGCCGCAATTCACCGCGAAGGCCCGCCGGGTGATTTACCTGCACATGGCGGGCGCGCCCAGCCAGCTCGAGCTGTTCGACTACAAGCCCGACCTGATGCGGCTCGACGGCCAGGATTGCCCGGCCTCGTTCCTCGAAGGGAAGCGTTTCGCCTTCATCAGCGGCGTCCCGAAAATGCTCGGTCCGCAATATCCCTTCCACCAGGCCGGCAAGAGCGGCGCGTGGATCTCGGATCGGCTGCCGCATTTCGAGAAGCAGATCGACGACGTGTGTTTCATCCGCTCGATGCGGACGGAGCAGTTCAACCACGCGCCGGCGCAACTGCTGGT
>JBKJRG010000505.1:0-7897 GCA_046594805.1 Opitutaceae bacterium
GACGGCTACTCAGTATCCGTTCGTCGAATTAGTGGGAGCTTCCAACGTCCGTTTTCTTGGAACCACACCGGAATAAAGATATTGTTGCACTCGCCGCGAATCAGGACGGATGCGTCGCGCGCCTCGCCTTTGGTTCCAAGAAAACGGACGTTGGAAGCTCCCACTAGCTCGACGAACGGATACTGAGTAGCCGTCTTGTTCGGGTCGGCGGCGGACCCGCCCCGCTCCACGTTGAAACCGTAGATCGTCAGCGGTTCCGAGGTTCCGTTGATGAAGACCTTCCGGTAGTTCGGGCCGGGAGCGATCGCTTCGACCGTGGCCCCTTTGTTGATGGTCGCGTGGTCGACGAGGCCATACCAGCGGCCGCCGCCGTTCCCGACGAATTCATAATTGTGCTTGTTGGTTTCATGGTGCCCGGCCCCCAGAAAGCTGCGCACGCGCCGCACAATGGAATTGCGACCGGCCTGCCAGCGGATGCCGCCCAGCATCCCATCGATCGGAGTGTCGATGGCGACGTCTTGCAAGACGGTGCTGGCGGCCGCGCTGTTCACCGTCTCGATGACCCAGGAGCGCTGGGCCGGATAGTTCAACGGGGCCACGGGGGTGAGCACGGAGCGCAGCCCGGGCACGCCCATCAAGGTGTTCCCGGCATTGAGGGTAATTGGCGCGGTGAGATAATAAACCCCCGCCGGCAAATAGACTTTCGCGTTGCCATTCAGCAACGCCTGGATCTGGTCGGTGCTGCCGGGCGTCGCCAAGACCACGCCAGCGTCTTGGAATGACGGCGTGTTGGGATATACATGCCGCGAGACCAGATTACTTGGAACAGAACCGGCAAAAGCTTCGGTGTCACTGATAAGAGTGGTGTTCCGCGCCAGGGAGGTGGCTCCGTTGCTGCCAATCAGATTATACGTTGTTACGCCACTAAGAGTAGGTGGCGTATAGGTATACTCATTTACGCGGGTCCAGCCCGCGCCCACCGGGGCGAGATCGGCGAAGCCGATGGGGTTATCCACAATGGTTACTGCCCCGCGCACATGGACCTTGCGTAGGTTGACGAACCGGTTGTCCGGATTGCTAATGGCCGCACCACCGGCGATGTCGATGGACGCATCCAAGATACTGACGTTGCCTTGTTCGACATTGCCGCCCTTGAGGATGATGGCGGGAACGCCAGCGCCGACGAATTCCAAGCCGGTGATGCTCATGCCCCGCCAAACCGTAAGGTAGATGCCTGCCACCGTTTGATTATAGAGGCGAATCCCGACCAGCGATCCTCCGAGCGAGGTCGGACCAGTGTCGATCTGGGAATAGAATCCATACTGGCCGCCATTTACCGTGATATTGACAGCCGACATCCCGCGGCCGGGCACGGCGGTAAAACCAGCGAAGGCTTGGCTAGCGGTAATGGAGACGTCTTCGAAGAAGGAGTCTTGGGCGGCGTCGAATTCCACGCCGATGGCTCCCGGATTGTTGCCGAGGTTGAGATCGATGCCGCGCAAGCCATCGCGGAAGCGGCAGTTCGGGTCGTTGGGACTGGTGATCCGGACAACCGTCTTCGGCGTGCTGGCGCTGCCAAAGCCCGCCGAATTGTCCTTGAGCCTGAGCAGCGGCCGCGCGCTCCCAGTCGTCTGACCGATTAGCTGAACGGTTCCGGTTCCTAGATGCGAGCCACACCCTCCAGGAGGGTTCTCTTCAGCGAGAATAGTATCGGTGACGTAATAGGTGCCTGAAGGAAAGAAGAGGGCTTTGTTTAGATCTCGGGCGTAGGTAATCGCTTCGTTGATGCCGGCAGTCGAATCCTGCTGAGTTGCGCTGTCCTTATAAACACTGGGACGCGTGGTCACATCTATCATGCCAACATCGGAGGCGATGAAGGCCCGCAGTGGCTGGCTGAGGAGAGCCAACAGCACCACCGGAAGCCAGGCGAGCGCGAAGAGCGCAGGAACGATGCGTGGCAGACGCGGCGACGGCTTCGCCGCGATGGGATACAGATTAAGACATGCAAGGGATTTCATGGGAAGACTATTTATCACGAGGTTGCAGGGAGGGGATTGGAATGTTTCGGCTTGAGGAACGCCGCACCGGCAGTGACGCGCGGGCCGCGGTGGGAAAAGGAAGCTGCGATTGCCAGTATGCAGGCTCGAGCGAAAGGCCGGTGCCGGAGCATTGCACGAGGCCAGCCCGCGACTGCTCCCGCCCTTCGGTTCGTGGGCGGCAGGCGGGGGACGCGACTAACCCGCATTTATTAAAGTGTCCTGCCCGCTTCCTAAAATTTAAAGCGATTCGCGAGCGATACCGTCGGCGTGATTTCGAAGTTGAAGCGGTCAACGCCGATCTCGTCACCGAAACTGGGCAGGAGACCATGGCGGCTCCCGAAAATATTGGTGCCCGCCAGCGTCACCTCCCAACCGATTTTCTTTCCGCCGAATCTAATTGGGCGGCTGTAGGAGAGCGACGCGTTGATCTGGGTGTTGTCCCCGTCAAAAACCGGGTCGCCCGTGACGGAGCTGGAACCGATGACCTGCCGACCGCGGGAGATCACGCCCACACTTACAGCGGCACCCTTGAGGCGACCTTCGGTGAACCGGTAATTGGCAAAGACATTGCCGCTGTAGGGGCGCTGATTTTGGATCGGTTTGCCCTCGGTGAGATGGTCGATCCGGATTCGTTCCTGCATAAGATCGGCAAGGGCGCCGGCAGTCGAAATCCCAGCGACGTTCTCAATGGGAGTGTTGGGCCGGGCGCGCAGTTCGCCGATCAAGCCGGTCGCGAAGCGAGTGATGCGCGGAAACTGATTGGAACCGAACACGGCCGTCTTGCTACCATTGAATATAAGGCGAAAGTTGCGGTTTAGATTCACGGTCCACTCCGTTTCCCAGCCACGGCTGGCAATATCCACCGTATCTTCTCCGCTGATCGATTGAAAAGGTTTGCCCAAGGCCAGGTAGGCCTCCCGGAACCACAGCTCATATCCGCTGGCAAAGTTGCCGAACTTAAACCGGTGGGCGTTCTCCACGCTGGTCTCGTAGTAAGTAATCGAACCGTTGATGCGTTTGTCCAGAAAGGCGAAGCGGGCGCCGACGTCGAGCCCCACGCCTTTCTGTGCGCCCAGCGGCTTGTTATTCTCAAGCCCGTTGACACCGAACTCCACGCGGTCCTGAGGGTTGCCATTGGTGGCGGAGTTGGCGGCGAAGGAGAGCCATGGTGTGACATGCAGGACTGCGCCGGCGGTCCGCGTGTCGCCACTGATTTTCGTCGAATTCGGGCGACCCGTCGCATAAAGCACTTCTTGGGTCAGAGGATCCCGAACGGCCAACGAGCCCCAGCTGGACTGCGTATCCCGCCGCAGACCAAAGGCCGTGACGAGACGCTCTTTGAAAAACTTGCTTTGCAGGACGGCGAGCACGCTGTCGAATCGCGTCAGCGAATCGTTCTTGTTCGAGAAATATAAGCGCGTCGCGATCCCATTGGCGTTAATCGGCGTGGCGAATGGGTCTTGAAAATGAGACGGAAGATTAAGCCGCCCCGCGTCAAAGAAGGAGATATAGGTGCGGCGATTGACGGCGTTGACGCCCGCATTCAAGGCCGCGTTCGCCGGGTTATTGGCCCAAGCCTCCTGACGCTGGGTGCTCCGGGTGAAGGAATCGCGGCGCGACCACAGCCCTGCAATTTGATGCGTGCCGAGGCGGCCGAGATCGAATTTATAGGAAGCGGTCAGGCGATAGTCGTCCCATGCCTGATTCTGGCGGTCGATCCATGACCGCCCGGTATTCTCCACGTAATATTGTCCGACATACGGATTGGGTGTCCCGTTTGGACGCAGGGCATTGGGATCGGCAAAAACCCGAATATCAGACCAATTCAGAGGGCGGTTCCAATCACGATGCACTTGCTGATGGTTGGTCGCTGCCTCGATGAAGAGATTTTGAAACACTTGCTGTTCGAAAAACACCCCGGCATTCAAAAAATCGTTATTGGACGTGGCCCCGGGGCCGGCCACGTAGCTCGTGTAGGGAGCAATCGACTGATCCTTCAACGTGGTTACTCCCTGGGCGTTGGCGTTGGCCCGTCCGGCGGTCGTGGCGCGGGAGTTTTGGAGCGAGAGGAGTTCGCCGGAGTTCGAAATAAAATTAAATCTGCCGCTGGTAAGGGAGGCGGTGCCACCGGGAACTGCGGTCCCAAAGGTCTGCGAGATGGTCCGGCCGCCATTGATCCAATTCGTCACGTTGTCGAAGACGGGCCACGGTGCGACTTTTAACTCATCGACGACGCCGTATTCGGCATCGAGGCGAAGGGTGGTGCGGCTGAAAGGTTTCCATGTCACGGCCAGCGCGGCGCTCTTTCGCTTCATATCTGCCAAATCCCGCCAACTCTTCTGCGTCCAGTAGAGCGTGTTGACGCGGACGGCGAGCGTTTTGACGATCGGGCGATTGATATCGAACTCGAAGCGGTAGTCGTCAAAGGGCGCGATGCGGGTGGTGAGCTGAGTGATGTTATTCTGCTGAGCTCGTTTCGTGGAGGCATCGGCAATGCCGCCGGCGCCGCCGTTGCCGAAGATCACGGAATTCGGACCGCGCGAAAACGTGAGCCGCTCGATGTTATAAGTGTCCTGCGCGGTCTGAACTTGGAAAAAATTCCGGCCGAGGGTTGCGCCGGCAAAGCCCCGCATGCGCAAATTGAGATCGGCGGTTTGCGTGCCATTGCCCGTGGAGTCATCCCGGTTCGGCTCGGCGCTGATCGTGTATTGCAAGGCTTCGCTAATATTCGACGCGTTGATATCCTTAAGGAAATCTGCGGTCATTATGGAGAGCGAGGCGGGCACGTCCTTCAGGTCGGTGTTAAAGCGCGTGCCGGCGAGCGTCCTGGTTGCGAGATAGCCTCCGTCATCTTGCGCCGTCACTTCGAAAGGAGACAGGACGATCGTCGTTTCATTATCCTTGGTTCGGGCTGGCGTCGCGGTTTGCGCTGCCAGGGGATCGAGCAGCGCGGCGGCTGAAGCAAGCAGGCTGCCTAACCGGCCTGCCAATCGGGTGATGGTCTTTTGGGGTCTCATGGTGTTGTTGGGTTCAAGTCCTTTTTCTGGAAGTTGTGAGCTGGGATCCGACTGAAACGACGCGGGGCCAACCACGGGCTTGGTTTCCTCCCCGGAGCCCGCGCGTAGTTTCCGCTTGATGCCGAGTGCGCCAGTTTTTTCGTCGTAGACTACGACGAGTGGCGTGCCCGCTACCATTTGCGCCAGCGCCGCCCGCGGCGTGAAACCGCCGCGCACGGCATTCGTGCGGATGCCGTGAACGAGATCCGTGGGAAACAAAACCTGCACTCCGGCTTGCTCCGAAAACTGCTGCAACGTCCTGCTCGCTACGTCCGCCGGCAAATTGAAATTTCGGGTGGCGTTCGCGGCGCCTTCGTTTGCCAGAGCGACGGAGGAAGAAAAAGTGGCAAACGCGAGCGGGAGACAGGGCATGAGGGCAAGAATGTGACGGAGCAAAGCGAAGCGCGGCAGTCGCATTGTCGGCGTCAGGGTAGTTTGGGGCTTACACCCCGCGAAATAGCGGAGGGTCATAGAGAGAAGACGCCGCATCTTGAAAAATCTGTTACGAGATTTCTTCATTTAATCCGAAAAATATGCTTCGCCGCTGCGAACTGAGAGAAAGGCAGGCCCGAGACCGCCATGCGGTCCGTCAAAGCCAGCATGCTTGTTCGATGAGAACGGGGGCCCCCTTATCTCATGGGGCGGCCGCCTGCATCGGCGACCTCGGTCGAGTCGCTCAGGGCCGCCCCAAGACGATTTCGTTTTCGCCGCGACGCTCGGCCTTCAGGTCGAAAGTAGCCTCAACGATGCGGACGAATCCTTCAGGGTTGTCGGATCGAAATACACCGCTGACGCGACGTCTGCCGATGGATTCATCCTCCAGGAGGATTTGCAGCCGATTCGATCGATTTATTAGTGCGATCGCCTGCGCCAGTTTCATTCCACCAAATTCCAACCGTGGAATCCGCCAGGCCAGCCGTTCGTTAATCTCGGCCTCGTTCATGGGTTTGACCTCCAGCGGCACCGCCAATTGCCCCGTCCTGTCGACTAAGATACGATTTCCCGCGTCCACGAGCGCGGACTCAACGCCTGGCGGCGCCGGCATGGCGCGCACATTCTCAGCTGCGCGATCCACCGCCACGCGACCCTCAGTCACCACCACTTCCACGGCTTGCTTGGCTAATTGCACCGTAAAGGCCGTTCCGACCGCCACGACCTCGATCCCCCCGGCTTGCACGACAAACGGGCGCCCCGCATCTTTCTCCACTCGAAAGTGAGCTTCGCCGCGCAACAGCCGCACCCGGCGAATGGTGGTTTCGTAATCCACTGCGATATCGGCACCGCTGTTCAGCTCCACGATCGAGCCATCTGGCAACTTGCGAATCGACTCGAAGGCGGCTTGGGCTCCAATCGATGAAGACGGCAACGGTACAAAGACAGACCAAGACCGATATGTGAATAACAGCGCGACAACGGCGAGTGCTCCGGCCGCCGCCGTCGCCTGCAACCGGCGGGAGCGGCGCTGGCGCGCACGCACCTTCAGCTTGGTGACAATCGTGTTCGAAACTCCCTTTTGCCCGGCCCGGTCGAAGACCGCCCAAGTGCGCTCCAGCCGCGAATACGCTTCGACGTGTCGCGGGTCGGCCGCGAGCCAATCCGCCAATTCGCGCTCACCAGCGGAGGAGAGTCCCGCGCTGCGCCGCATGACCCACTCCGAGGCGGCTCTGTCAATGGCAGCGTCAGCGCTGGCAGTTGCGTTCATGGTTCCGAATTCAAACGACTGTGCATATACGCCTCAACCTTGCGCAGCCCGCGTGCCGCCTGCACTTGGACCGTCTGTTCGGACAGACCCAGCCGGGAAGCAATGTCCTTTTGCGGAACGCCCTGGAGTCGGCGGAGGATAAAGATTTCACGGCAACGCGCGGGGAGCGAGTCCACGGCCCCCACCAGCAGGTCGATTTCCTGGGAAGTGGCGGCAGCGTCTGCAGCATCCGGCGTCGTATCTAAGACGAACAGGCGGTCCAAATCTGTTACGGCCAAGATCGGTGAACGCCGCTCGCGGCGCAAAAGATCGAGCGCGAGGCGGCGAGCGACCGTGAACAGAAAAGCTTTGCCCGACTTGATCGGTTGTGTCGCTCGCGCCTTCCAGATGCGAAGATAGGACTCCTGCACCACATCATCCACATCGCGGATGGAGGGAAAGGAACCGCGGAGATATGCCTTGAGCGAGGAATCGTGCGGATGGACTTCCTCCGCGAACCAGCGGCCGGGAGCTTTCTCGGCGACGGACGCTGGGGCTGAAGATGACGTGTTCACGGGAAAATCAACCTGTCAGGAGCGTGTGCGCCAGGCACTCGATGATGGCGAGCCATTTCTTGGACAACCCAACGGCCTATCGACAGCTCAAATCTCGAGATCGTGTCGGTTGCGCTCGGCCGTATTTCGCGGGAACCCCTAGTATTACTCTGTTCAGTTATACTGACAACGATATCTTTAAATTTGCTGCCGCAGCAGAAGCAAGAGCCGGTTGATCTCAACACCCACGGCCGGATTGCCCGGAGGGTTTGCTCCCACGTCACACCAGAAGTTTTTTTGGCGCGTGCGTGGACGGTGAGGATGAAGAGGTAGGCGAGCGCACTGAGAACCAGATGATGATGAAACCCGGTCCAGGAGCGGCCTTCAAAATGGTCGAGCCGGAGATCGTCTTTGGCCCGCTGGAAGTATTGCTCGATGTGCCAGAGGGGGCCAAAAAGGGGTCATATCGAGAATCGAGACACGCCCACTCGCAACTGGGTAAAAAGTGCGACCCCGCAGCGCAGCAGCGCAACCCGTAGGTGTCGTATGGCTGGCTGGCCGAGCGAC
>JBKJRG010000885.1:0-7819 GCA_046594805.1 Opitutaceae bacterium
GTCGCTTGACGACGCCCGCGAAGACCGCCACGCGTCCGCACGCGAGGGCGTCGTCAAGCGACGCCCCTACACCAGCCAATGCCACAGAAATCTGCGGCTGGAAGCCGCAGCCACTCCTACATCCGGCAGATCAGCAACTGGCGCTCGTAGACCATTTCCTTGGGCAGGGCGGCGTGCAGATCGAGGAAGAGCTCCTCGTGGCCGAGGACCTCGGCGCGCCAGGCGGCGCGGTCGAAGGCCTGCAGCTCCTCGAATTTCTCCTCGGAAAAATCGAGTCCGGTCCAGTCGATGTCCTTGTACCGCGGCACCCAGCCGATGGGCATTTCCTTCGCGCGGCCACCCGCGCGCACGCGATCGAAAATCCAGCGCAGCACGCGCATGTTCTCCGAATAGCCGGGCCAGATGAATTTCCCGTCCTTGTCCTTGCGAAACCAGTTCACGTGGAAAATGCGCGGCGTCTCCGTGAGCTTCCGCTGCATGCTGATCCAATGGCGGAAATAATCGCCCATGTTGTAGCCGCAGAACGGCAGCATCGCCATCGGATCGCGGCGCACCTTGCCCACGGTGCCGGCGGCGGCGGCCGTCATCTCCGAGCCCATGGTGGCCCCGACGTACACGCCGCTGGACCAGTTGAACGCCTGGTAGACCAGCGGCATCGTGGTCGCGCGGCGTCCCCCGAAAATAAACGCGCTGATCGGCACCCCCTCCGGCTTCTCCCAGTCCGGATCCATGGTCGGACACTGCGAGGCCGGGGCGGTGAAGCGCGCGTTGGGGTGCGCGGCTTTCGCGCCCGTCGCCTTCGCGATTTCGGGCGTCCAGATTTTGCCCTGCCAGTCGGTCGCCATCGGCGGGGGCTCGTCCGTCATCCCTTCCCACCACACGCCGCCCTCGGGGGTCAGGGCCACGTTGGTAAAGATCGAGTTCTTCGCCAGCGCGGCCATCGCATTGGGATTGGTCTGGTTGCCCGTCCCGGGCGCGACGCCGAAGAAACCGGCCTCGGGGTTGATCGCGCGCAGCCGCCCGTCCTCATCGGGTTTGATCCACGCGATGTCATCGCCGACCGTCAGCACCTTCCAGCCCTGCTGCCGGAAATGGGCCGGCGGGATGAGCATCGCGAAATTCGTCTTGCCGCAGGCGCTGGGAAACGCCGCCGCCACGTAGACTTTTTTGCCCTGCGGATTCTCGACGCCGAGGATGAGCATGTGCTCGGCCATCCAGCCTTCGTCCCGCGCCATGGCGGAGGCGATGCGGAGCGCGAAACATTTCTTGCCCAGCAGCGCGTTGCCGCCGTAGCCGGAGCCGTAGCTCCAAATCTCGCGTGCCTCCGGAAAGTGGACTATGTACTTCTCCTTGTTACAGGGCCAGGGGACGTCCGGCTGACCTTTTTTCAGCGGCGCGCCGACGGAGTGGAGGCACGGGACGACGCGTTTGAAATCCTGGTCGATCAGCGCGAAGATCTTCTGGCCGATCCGCGCCATGATGCGCATGTTCACGACGACGTAAGGCGAGTCGGTGAGCTGCACGCCGATTTGCGACATGGGCGAGCCGATCGGGCCCATGCTGAAGGGCAGCACATACATCGTGCGGCCCGCCATGCAGCCGTCGAACAACCCCTTGAGCGTCTTCCGCATTTCAAACGGATTCACCCAGTTGTTGGTCGGGCCCGCCGCCTCCTTCGAGAGCGAACAGATGAAGGTGCGGTCCTCGACCCGCGCGACGTCGTCCGGATCGGAACGCGCGAGATGGCAGCCCGGCCATTTTTTCCGGTTCAGTTTGATGAACGTGCCCGACGCGACCATCTGTGCGCAAAGCTCCTCGTTTTCCGTCTTCGATCCATCGACCCAGTGGATGGCGGCCGGTTTGCACAACGCCGCCATTTTTTCCACCCAGCGCAGCAGATGCGTGTTGGTGGCGAGCGGGTGGGCAGGATTACGCTTCTTCATGGGGGGGAAAGCTGCGTCGACTCGGCCCGCGAGTAAACGGCAAAGCCGGCCAGCGTGCATCGCCGCCAAATCACCATCGCGTCCGGCGCCTTCGCGCCAGAAACTTTTGTCGTGGTGAAGCTAGGCATTTTCGTCGGGACCGTGTTGGGCGGATACACGGGCTGGGCGCTGGGCGAAGCCTTTGACCTCGGATTCGGCTGGGCCTTCGTGCTGAGCGGCGTCGGCAGCATCGTCGGAGTATATGCCGGATGGAAAGTGGCGCAAAAGATCGCGGAGTAGCGGAACGCGTGGGCGTTTCGTCGCACACCGCTCGATCCGGACGAAACGCTCACGCGTTCCGCTACTTCTGTCGCTACAGTTTTTTCGTCACCTGGATGCTGTAGCTGCGCCCGCGCGCAAGGGTGTTATAGAGTCCCACTTCGTAACCGCGGGAATCGCTCGAGAGCGGCGGCTTGGCGTCGAGGACATTGTTCACGCCCAGCCGGATGCTCAGGTCGTCGAGGTAGCGACGCGCCGAGCGGACGCGGTAGGTCGCGAAAATATTATACGACTTCGAATCGTGCACGACATACCGGTAAGCCTTCGCGCCATTGTTTAAGACGGGCTGGATGTAACCCGGCTCCCCCAACGCTTGCCAGGTGGCGAGGGTCGTCGTCGCGCCCGTATCGGTGTAGCGCCCGATATAATAGAATCCCACGCCCGCGCCCCATTGCCGGCGATTCCAGCTGGCGGTCGTGGCGCCGCGCCATTTCGGCGTCGCGCCGCCGACGTCGAAGCCATTCGACTCGCGTAATTCCGTCCGCGCCGAACCGGCTGCGGTGTAGGTGTGGAAATCGCGCAGGTAACTCCAGTTCGTGCTGAAGGTGAAATTGCCGAGCTCCATCCGCGGCAGCCGGTAGCTGAGATCGAAGTCGAACCCGTTGATGAACTGCTCCGCCTTGTTGAAGTAGGTGGTCCGGATGATATCGATCGGGCCCACGACCGCGCGCTGGTTGCCCGGTGCGCGCGTCGCGTTGTAGGCGGCAAAGAACTCGCGGTCCGCCTGCGTCGGCACCAAGCGCACCACTGACGGATCGCCAAGATAGCCCGGCGTGCCGCTGCCGAGATTGATCGTGCCAATGGCCTGGCCGCTGGCCAATGCCGCCTGCGTCGCGGCGTTGAGCGCCGCCGTGTCCTCCGCAATCCCGCCCCCCGAAGAAATGATGTCGCGCCGGGCGATTTCCCAGTAGTCGACCGAAACGGAGAGTCCCTTCACCCGCGGCACTTCGATGACGATGCCGGCGGACTTTCCCTTCGACGACTCGGGACGGAGGTTCTGGTTGCCGGAGCCGACGCTGCGGCGGTTTGAAGGCCCGTCGGTCGGCAGCCCGGTGACCGCGCTGCGATAACTGTCATTGCTGCCCGTGACGGTGCGAATGAGCGTGCCCGTGAAAAGCTGGGCGAGGTTGGGCGCGTGAAAGGCTTCGTTGTAGGAGGCACGCACCATCACCCACGGCATTGGGCGCCAGTTCACGCCGTACTTCGGTTTCGTCGTCTCGCCGAAATCAGTGTAGCTCTCGAAGCGCGCGGACGCGGAGACTTCGAGCGAGTGCACCAGCGGCAACGTGAAATTGCGGCCGACCAGCGGGACAATCGTCTCGACGTAGGCCGCCGCCACATGACGGTTGCCGTGGGTGTCGGAATTCGGCGAGAAGCCCAGGAAGTCGTTCGACGTAACGGCGAGCCCCGAGCCCGGGGGGTTGAGCCCCGCGTAGGGCGGACGATAATCGTCGTAGGTCTCATAGCGGAATTCCCCGCCGAAGGCCGCGCCGATGGTATTGCCGCGCCACAGCGGCCAGAGGTCACCCGCCGCGCGGAAATCCAGGCTGCCGAGCTTCGTGATGCCGTTGCGAATGAAACTCGAGCGAAACGGGGCGGTCACGCTGTCCGGATTCGTGTAGGGACTCGTCACCACCAAGCTGCCATTCTGGACCGCGAAAGAGCGCGTGAACGGATTGAATGCCCGCGCCGGATCCGTCTGGTTGAGCGCAGCAATCAGCAGGCTCTTGCGCGATGGGCCCTCCTCGTTTTCCGTCACGCGAGCCGTGGCCCAGAGCGCGGCGGCCTCCCAGCGCCACGAATCGGCCAGCTTGCCCCGCGCGCCGACGACCCCGCGATACACCGAGTCGTCGACCCAGTCGGTCCGCGTCGGAAGATCGGTGAGCCGCTTGTTGCTGATCAACACGGCGCCGGGCGTGCCGGTGAGCCGCGGCGTGCCGTCGGGGTTCGGCGCGCCCGTCGGAGAAAAGAAACGCGTGCCGAAGGGGTTGAACGGATTCGTGGCGGGGACGATGATGTTGCCGTCGGTCGACGCCGTGATGCCGTCCGGTTCGCGATACGTCACGGAATGCGCGCGGTAAAGGTTGGCATCGACAAAAACCGTCACGCGCTCGCTCAGGTCGAACTCAGTGCTAGCAAAAACATTCGTGCGCTCCGTCTTTGGCTGAATGACGCGATAGGCGTTGTTGTTCCAATAGTAGTCGTGCGTCACCCCGGCCCGGCTGGGCGTGGCGGTGGCAAATACGGCGCCGCCGGTGCCGTTGGGCGCGAGGAAGAACTGGCCGGAAGCGGCCGCGAGCGTCGCCGGGACGCCGGTGGGACGCGCCCCCGTGAATGTCACGCCATCAGCGGCCAGCGTGCCGATACTGTAGTTGCCATACTCGCTTGTCGCGGAGCGCAGGTTGAAGGTCGTGTTCGTCGCGACGTTCCACGGTGCTGGCGCGCGGCTGCTGTTGTTCGCCTCGGCCGCAAAGGAACGATCGCGCACAAACATCGCGGCGCGATGGTAGAAATCCGCCGAGATCATCGCCCGCCCCTTGCCTTGGGCAAAGCTCAGCCCATGTGTCAGGGTCGCGCGATACTCTTCGCCGTCGTGGTACTTGGTCTGGCCATAACGCAGCGCGAGCTCGGTGCCGTTGAACTGACGACGCGTGACATAATTCACCACGCCGGCGACCGCGTCGGTGCCATAGATCGAGGACGCCCCGTCGCGCAATACGTCCACCCGCTCCAGCCCGCGATTCGGCAGCGTGTTGATGTTGGTGGAAAGCGTGGGCGAGCCCGCCTCGCTCTGACTGATCGGGTGCGGCGTGAGCCGGCGTCCGTTCAGGAGGATGAGCGTGTTGCTCGATGGAATGCCACGCAGCGAGACGCTCGCGTTGTCGCCGCGCGCCGTGGCCCCCAGCGTGGCGGTTTCGTTGCCCGGCAGTCCCGTCACCTGCGGCAGGGCCGTCAGCAATTCCGACGGCTGCGAGGCATCGCGAATTTCGATATCCACCGGCCGCAGCACGGTGACGGGCAGCACGTGCTCGGTCTCGAGGCGTTTGATGTTCGTGCCGGTGACGGAAAAGGCCTCGAGCTTCAGCACCTCTTCGCCACGGGTCGCGGGGACAGAGGTGGGAGCCGGTTGGGCGGCGAGGGGCCAGGCGGCCAGCGCCAGGAACGCCGTGCAGCCAAGGGCCACCAGGCGAAGGCGAAGTGATGTCATATTCATGGGTCCGTGGTGTGGTGAAGGAACGCTGCTGCGCAGGACTGTGGTAAGGAGCCCGCAACGAGAGCGAGCGAACGCCCTCGGGACGAGTCAATCCGGGCGGCCGTACCACGCAAATCCGAAACGAAATAGACGGGAGGATGACACGGAAAACAATCCTCAGCGTGCTGCGGTTAAAAACCGCCCGGTATACGTTTGAAGTTCCGCCTTTGGGCGGAATCGGAGATTCATTCCTGAAGGCGGAACTACGATCCGCGGGTCGTTGCTAGTGTGGTGTCTTCAAATTCGGTTTTCGTAGGCAGCGAGCTTGCTCGCGCTCGGAGGGGCGGCAGCAAGCTGCCTACCTACCGGGAACCGGCGCCGGCGGAGGCCGCATTTGAAAACACGTCCCAGTACGCGTCACCATTTCAGGTCTTACTTCAGCGGCTCCACGTGCACGGTGACATCGCTGATCCGGTGGGTCACGGATGCAATGAGCGCATCCTTGACGGCATGCGCGATGTCATGTCCGGCGCGCACCGTCAGGTCGCCCTCCACCCGGACCTGGATGTCCACAAGATTGGTCAGGCCGCTCTTGCGCACGCGGACCTTGTCGAGGGCCCGCACGCCAGGCACGGCCAGCGCAATACCGCGCACTTCGTTTTCGAAATGTTGCGGGACGGCTGTGTCCATCACGTCGCCCAGCGCGCGGCCCACCATGATGACGCCGTTGAACGCGATCACCGCGCAGCCCAGGAGCGCCGCCCAGTCATCGGCTGCCTCCCAGCCCGCGCCGCCCACCAGTGCAATCGCGATGCCCACGAACGCCGCGGTCGAGGTGATCGCGTCCGACCAGTGGTGCATCGCCTCCACCTTCAGGCCGGTGCTCCCGACGGCATCACCGGCGTGCCGCAGCCGGCGCGCGAACCACAGCTTCGTTGCAATCACGCCGGCCAGCAACGGCAGGGTCCACCACTTCGGCCCGATATGAGGAGTGATGATTTCGCGGACCGCATGGGCACCCACCCAGATCGTCATGGCGAAGATAAAACCCGCGACCGCGAGGGCCGCGAGCGGCTCGGCCTTGCCGTGTCCGTAGGGGTGATTCGCGTCGGGCGGCCGGGCGGCGACGCGAAAGCCCGCCCACACCAGCAGCGACGAAACGATATCGAGCGTGGACTCCGCCCCGTCCGCGATTAGCGCATACGTGGTCCCGAATATGCCGCCGGCGAACTTGACCGCGGCCAGGACCGCGTTGAGCAGGATGCCGCGCAACACCAATTGCGCACTTTGCTCCGCATGGCGGCGCGTCAGGGCGTGCGGATCGAGGGGCGCGGCAGAATGCACGGGTGGGCAGAATGATTTCTACTCCGGGCCGGCGAGCAAGCAATTGACCCAACTCCGATCCCCTCCCATCGTGTCCCCCATGGGCGCGCAAACCAGCACGACGCCAAACGACCCGGTGAAGCAGTTTTCGGTGTTCGCCGAGAATCGCCTCGGGCGACTCTTCGATCTCACGGCGCTGCTGAAGGACAACAATGTCCACATCATGGCGCTGACGGTCCAGGACACGACCGACAGCTCCATCGTGCGCTACATTGCGGACGACCCGGAGAAAGCGCGCGAGCTAATGATCAACAATGATTTTCCCTACGTCGAAACCGACGTGCTCGCGGTGGAGATCACCGACGAGTCGCAACTGAAGGGTGTGCTCGCCGCGCTGTTCGAGGCGGAGATCAACATCCACTACGTCTACAGTTTCATCAAACGTCCGGAGGGCCGGGGCGCGGTGGCCATCAACTCCGAGGATGGCGATGTCGCGGCCCAGTCGCTCAGCCAGCGAGGATTTCGCGTGCTGACGCAGCGGGATATTTCGCGCTAGGTTTTCGCACCGCTAAAACCTTACCCCTGCACTTCGCCCATCCGCTCGCCTTCGAGTTCGTAGAGGCCGGTCATGTAGCCGTTCTCGAACATCGCGCCGACCTTGAGCTCACCGAAAAATGAGACGGGCAGGTCCATCATGGGCTGCACCCCTTTCTTCATTTTCACGATCACCCACTCGTTCATGTTGGGCACCGAGCCGAAACAGCACGCCATGGTATTGCGCATCAGCAGAAATTCCGTCACGAGCCCCTTGTCCATTTTGACCGGGACCATGTAGCCGGTGATGACGGCCTTCTTGCCGTTCCAGCCCTTCACCTGCGGAGGAATCTGCTCCTCGCCGGTCGGCGGCTTGGCATTTGCGTCGGCCGCCGGATCGAAGCTGGGCGGGTTGAAGGTGTACGAGGCCAGTTGCTCGAAACCGAGCTTGAGATAGCCGTTCTCCACCTGCGGGGCCGGCATGCTCGCCGTCGTCGCCGGCTTGGCC
>JBKJRG010000918.1:0-4026 GCA_046594805.1 Opitutaceae bacterium
CGCAGGCGGGGGCAAGAGCAGTGGACAGCGGGAATTCGTGCCGCCCCTCGCCCGCGCCGCGTTGGCCGCCGGCGCGGACGGGTTGTTTATCGAGACCCATCCGGACCCCGCCAGGGCCATCAGCGACGGGCCCAATATGATTCCGCTGGCGGAGATGCCGCGGCTGCTGGAATCGTGCCTGGCGGTGTGGCGGGCGGTGCGGATCTAGGCGAAAACCGGAAACCGGAAACCCCAAGGTCGGTTGATCGGTTGGTCCCTTCGGTCCCTTTGGTCCTTGAGTTGACCGAACGGTAACTCGCCTCACACTTCCCTCCGGATGGAAACCTTTCTGATCGATGTGACGATGCCCTCGATGGGCGCGACGGTGAATGAGCTGACGATCGTCACGCTGAAGACACAGCCGGGCGACCGGGTCACGAAAGGCCAGCGACTCGCCGATCTGGAGAGCGACAAGTCGATCTTCGAATTCGAGTCGCCGTGTGATGGCGTCATCCGCTCGATTCTCGCCAAGCCGGGGGAGGTGAAACCCTCCGGAGCGCCTTTCCTGCAGATCGAAACGTCGGACGCTTCGCTGCGGCACCTCGAAGCCAAGGGCGGCGTGGCGCATGCCCACGCGGCGCCGGTCGCGGTCAAGCCGGCGGCGGCGCTGGTCTGGACACCGCGCGCCCTCAAGCTCGCGCAGGAAGCCGGGCTGGATCCGGCGAAGCTCACCTGCATCGAGGCGACCGGCCCCGGCGGGCGGGTTTCAGGCGACGACGTGACCCGCTACCTGGCCGAGCGGAAGTCTTGAATCGACGCGGTGGGTGCGGGCGGCCAATGCTGGCCGCGTTGAGCACTTCCGCACAGACCGTCCGCATTGCCGGGGTGGGGTACACCGTCCCGGCCAACATCAGGGCCAACAGCGAGATCCTGAAGGCTTTTCCGCACCGCACGGAGGACGAGATGGTGCGGTTGACCGGGATCAAGGAGCGCCGGTATGCCGCGGAGGATGACTCCGCCACCGCGCTGGCGGCGATCGCGGTGAATCATGCGCTCACGCAGGCCGGCATGCCCGTCGAACAGATCGACGGCATCATCATGGCGACGATCATCCCGGATCAGCCGGTGCCGTCGGCGGCGAGCTCCCTGGCGCGGGAGCTGGGCATCCCGCGCGCGCTGGCCTTCGATCTCAATGCGGCGTGCTCGGGCTGGCTCTATGGCTTGGAAGTGGGCCGCTCGCTCATCCGCTGCGGCACGGCGAAAAACCTGGTGGTCGTGACCGCCGAGCTGCTTTCCCGGATCACCAATCCGGAGTGCCAGGAGACGGCGTTTCTTTTCGGCGACGGGGCCGGCGCGGCGATCCTGACCGGAGGGGAGGGCGGTCACCGGCTGCACCAGATGGGACTTTCGGGCGATGCCGACCAGTACAATGCCATCCAACGGCCGGGCGGCGGGGCGATGATGCCGTGGCCCGCGTCCGAGGCGCAGGCCCTCGAGCATTTCTACCTGCAGATGGACGGCGCCGCGGTGTTCAAACACGCGGTGATTGGATTTGCCGAGCAGATCGAGCAAACCCTGAAGCGGGAAAACCTGAAGGCGGAGGACATCTCGTGGGTGGTGCCGCACCAGGCGAACGAGCGGATCCTGAAGGCGGTGAGCAAGCGGGTGGGGATTCCCTACGAGAAGTTCGTCGTGACGATTTCGAAATACGGCAACACCAGCGCGGCGAGTGTCTCGATGGCGCTCGGTTGGGCCGCGGAGGAAGGCGTGTTCGCCGATGGCGACCGGATCATCTTCTGCAGCGTCGGTGCGGGGCTGACGTTTGCCGGCGGGCTGCTCGTTTGGTGAGCCGCGGCGGCCGCGGCTCACCAAACGAGCAGCGGTTTGGAGTTTGGGGTTTGGAGTTGGAATATCGACAGGGAGAGGCATGGGGGCCGGATTCTTTGCTTGATGGGGACGCGGCGCCCTCGCCGCGTTTCACCCCTTCATCTTGATTACGCTGATCACGCCATCGGCTTCCATATACGCTCGCTTCACCTCGGCGCAGTCCTCGACGCCGTTCTCGCGCAACTGGGCCATCAGTTCCTCCTTGGTGATGAGTTCCTTCCTCATGTTCTTCCGGAGCATTTTTCCATTCTCGATGAGTTTCACCGTGGGGGATTGGAGAATGCGGCGGGCGGCGGGAAACCGAAAGGCCAGCCATTCGAGCAGGTAGGTCCAGGACAGGATGGTGCCGACGAGGACGATGCCTTCGACCACGGACTTGTAGTCGGTCGTGAATCCATTGCTCGCGACCTCGGCCAGGAGAACAATGACCAGCACGTCGGTGGTGCCGATTCCGCCCTCTTCTCGTTTCAACACGAACCTCAGCAGCCCGAAGAGCGCGAAGTACATGAGGGTGGCGCGGACGATTAGCTCCAGCAACGAATGCGTCGGCGTAAAGATCCCGTGCCAGTCGATATCCAAAAATAGATCGCCCATAGTCTCCCAGCACTAGGCTTTATCGACGGCTGCTCAAGCCCGGCCCCAAAAAACGGCAGGAATTCAGAAGCCAGGAAGCCATGAGCTTGTCCTGGCTTCTGAATTAATCCGAGGATTGAAAATTCGGGCTTTCGACAGAAGGACCGAATCTGGGAGGATAAAAACGCTCTCCGCCGGTCGCAAGAATCACGAGTGGCCGCACTCCCTCGTAGGGGCGTCGCTTGCCGACGCCCGTCCGGGCATGAAGGCGAGTGGTGTTCGCGGGCGTCGACAAGCGACGCCCCTACTCAGATCACGGCCGCCTCACTTCGCGATCGTCCGCGGATCGATGCCGCGACCCAGTTCGAACGAGCCGCCGAAAGCCCCGACCACGCAATGGGCACGGTCCAAACCGAGGGATGCCTTCGCGCCTTCGCGTGAGCCCGCCCGAACCGAGCCGAGCCGGATTTCACCACAAAGGCAGAGGCACAAAGAAGAACAGCCGCTACTGCAACGAATTCAGAAGCCATGAAGCCATCCGCCCGTTATGCGTTCTGCAACTCGTAACTCAAAATGCTCAGCGCGTACGCGGCCGCCGTTTCGCAGCGGAGCACAAGCGGTCCGAGGCTAATCGGCTCGAAGCCCATCGTGCCGGAGAGATTCATTTCCGCGGGCGTGAAATCCCCCTCGGGGCCGATGAGCCAGACGACCGTCCGGGGAGCGCGATGGTGGGCGGCCTTGAATCCGGCGAGGACAGTCTTGAGCGATTTGGCGCCGGGCTGGAGGCTCGCGATCAGCTTCAGGTCGTAGCCGCGCGCGTTCTGCATGAAGGCGTCGGCTTTTTGCACCGGCGCCACCGTCGGGAGGAACGCGTTGCCGCACTGCTTCGCGGCCTCAAGCGCCGCGCCCTGCCATTTCTCAATCTTGCGATCCGAGCGATCCGCATCGAGGTGGACTTCGGTGCGCTCGCTCACCAGCGGCACGATGTGCGCGACGCCAATCTCGGTCGCCTTGCGCACAATGGCATCCATGAATTGGCCCTTCGGCAGCGCCTGGCCGAGCGTGATTTCGTAAGCGAGCGGCGTGATCTGCTGCCGGAAACGGACCTTCAGCGTCGCGCCGTTTTTGTTCTCGCCGCGGAGCTCGGACACCCACTCGTGCCCGCGGCCATCGAAGGCCACGACCGTGTCGCCGGCGCGGGCGCGATTGACGGTCACGAGGTGGTGGGACTCCTCGGGTGACAACACGAGCTCGGACGGTTCGGCGGTGGGCGGCGAGCAGAAGGCGCGGAAGTCAGGCATAAGGTTTTCGCCGAGCGAAAACCTAAACCAGGTGAGATTCGAGCAAAGAGACTCGTCAACATTCCGGCCTAATCGACAAAGATGAGTTTTTGCTCAGCAAAAACCTGGCAGTTGAATTTGGCATGGACACCGCGGTCGCCCGACCTACGTTTCGCGGACTGGACGCCCGCCCGGGTGGCGGAATTGGCAGACGCAGTAGACTCAAAATCTACCGACGAAAGTCTTGTGGGTTCGACCCCCACCCCGGGCCCCACGTTCCTAGAGGTTAGACGAAAGAAAGAGCGAT
>JBKJRG010000735.1:0-3059 GCA_046594805.1 Opitutaceae bacterium
GGACATCACGGAGACCGGCAGTTCGCTTCGCGCCAACAAACTCCGAATCGTCGACACGCTGCTCGAGACCAACACGAAGCTGATCGCGAACAAGGCGAGCTGGGCCAATCCGGCGAAGCGGAAAAAAATCGAGACGATTGCGCTGCTCCTGCGGGGCGCGCTCGAGGCGGAGTCCAAGGTCGGCTTGAAAATGAATCTGCCCAAGCGCGCCTTGGACGCCGTGGTCAAGGCGCTGCCCGCCCTGCGCAACCCGACAATTTCCCAGCTCAGCAACGGCGACTGGATCGCGCTTGAAACCATCATCGACGAGAGCGTCGTCCGCGAAATCATCCCCGAGCTGAAGCGCCTCGGTGCTGAGGGGATCGTGGAGTACCCGCTCAACAAAGTGGTGTATTAATCAAGCAGGAAGCCATGAAGCCAGGAACCAAACCCCCGGTGGCTGAATTATTCCTGGCTTCCTGGTTTCCTGCTTGTCCGGCTTGCTGATTTCCGCGGCGCGCGAGTTGCGTGAGTCGCAGGTAACTTCCAACTTCTCCTCCATCATGTCGAAAGTCACCCTAGGCCTGCTGCAGCACGCGTGCAGCGACAACCCGGCGGCGAATCTGAAAAAGACGCTCGCGCTCGCGGAGCGCGCGGCAAAGAAGGGCGCCAACATCATCTGCACCCAGGAGCTGTTTCGCTCGCAATATTTCTGCCAGGCGGAGAACCACGACTACTTCAAGCTGGCCGAGCCTATTCCCGGGCCGAGCACGAAGGCATTTCAGGCCATCGCGAAAAAACACGATTGCGTGATCATCGTGTCGCTCTTCGAAAAGCGTGCCTCGGGCCTCTACCATAATACCGCGGTGATCATCGACGCCGGCGGCAAGGTGCTCGGGATTTATCGGAAGATGCACATCCCGGACGATCCGCTCTACTACGAGAAATTTTATTTCACGCCGGGCGACACGGGGTTCAAGGCGTGGGAAACGAAGTTCGGCCGCATCGGCGTGCTGATCTGCTGGGATCAATGGTACCCCGAAGGCGCGCGGCTGACCGCGATGCAAGGGGCCGAAATCCTGTTCTACCCGACGGCGATTGGCTGGCATCCGGGCGAAAAGCAGGAGTACGGCACGAACCAGCACGGGGCGTGGGAAACGATTCAACGGAGCCACGCCGTGGCCAACGGCTGCTATGTCGCGGCGACGAATCGGATCGGCGTGGAAAAGCCCGAGGGCGGCGATGGCATCGAATTCTGGGGCCAGAGCTTCGTGGCCGGCACCAGCGGGCAAATCCTCGCGAAAGCCAGCCTGGATCGGGAAGAGGTGCTGCTCGTGCCGATCGAACTCGGCAAGGTGGATGTGACCCGCACGCACTGGCCGTTCCTCCGGGATCGGCGGATCGATGCTTACGGGGACTTGACGAAGCGGTTCATCGATTAGGAATCGTGCGACACGATTCCTTGGGTTCCTCTGCGCGGAACATCGAGGAAGAAGAATTTTGAGAGAGAAAACCTCAGCTGCATTTCAGCGACGCGTCGCGTCGCTTAAGGCATTCGGAAACCGGGCGACGCCTGCGTCGCTCGGTTTCCGCATGCCTGCCGAGTGGGAACCCCAGGAGGCCATCTGGCTTTCGTGGCCGCACAAGCGCGCGTCCTGGCCTGGCCTCTTTCGGGCGGTGCCTTACACTTTTGCGCGGATTGTCACCGTGATCAGCCACCGACAGGAGGTGCGGATCAACGCGGCGGCAAAGTTGCAGCCGCGCGCGAAACGACTCTGCGCGGCGGCTGGCGCGGACATGGATCGCGTTACATTCTACAATCACCCGACCAACGATGCGTGGTGCCGGGATCACGGACCGATCTTTGTGAAGAACGATCGGAGCGGCGAGGTCGCGCTCACCGATTGGCGCCACAATGCCTGGGGCGACAAATACCCGCCCTACGATCTGGACAATGAGATCCCGCCGAGCATCGCGCGGAAGCTGAAACTGCGCCGATTCGAAAACGACATGGTCCTCGAGGGCGGATCCATCGATGTGAATGGGCGCGGGCTGCTGCTCACCAGCGAACAATGCCTGCTGAACAAGAATCGCAACCCGCACCTGGGCCGCGCGGAGATCGAGCAGAACCTGCGGGATTATCTCGGCGTGAAGACGATCCTTTGGGTTGGTGATGGTATCCTGGGCGACGACACCGATGGGCACATCGACGACATCACGCGCTTCTTCAAACCGGATGGTTTTATCACCGCGGTCGAATCGAACCAGCGGGACCCCAACCACAAAATCCTCGAGGAAAACCTGGAGCGGTTGCGTTCCTTTCGGACGCCGGCGGGAAAGAAGTTCGACCTCGTGGAGCTGCCGATGCCGAAGCCGTTCGCCTTCCAAGGCCAGCGCGTGCCGGCGAGCTATGCGAATTTTCTGGTCATCAACGGAGCGGTGCTCGTGCCGACGTTCCGCCAGAGAAAGCGCGACGCCGAGGCATGCGAAATCATCGGAAACTGTTTTCCCGGCCGCGAAGTCATTCCGATCGACTGCTACGAATTGATTTGGGGCCTCGGCACGCTGCATTGCATTTCGCAGCAGCAGCCCTCCTCCGCCTAGCCTACGGAGGGCAGGCCCGCCGCCGGACTAGGCTTCGGCGTGGCAGGGCCCGCCTGAGGGCGGCCATCGTTTTTGGGGCCGGGGCGCCCTCGCCCCGGTGTCCGCGACGCGGCGAGGGCGCCGCATCCCCACCAAACCACCGGCCGTCCCTGAGCTTACGCTCAGGGCACACCGGCATAACTCACTGGTGTCTTCAGAACGCGGT
The DNA here is from genome assembly GCA_046594805.1 of Opitutaceae bacterium. Taxonomy (GTDB): domain Bacteria; phylum Verrucomicrobiota; class Verrucomicrobiia; order Opitutales; family Opitutaceae; genus ER46. Next base: position 2,789 of record JBKJRG010000735.1, read on the forward strand.
ATTTTAGTTCGAGAAGCGGGACGGACATGAGATGCAGCAGGCAGGGAGACGCCGGTAAACCCCCATGGCTATATATCAGTGATCACTGATTAGTTGGATAATGAGGTCCAAAGGCGGTTCTAATACAGTCAACCGTGAGTGAGGGAGCAATTTAGACCACATCCACGGGGCCATTGAAATGGGGCGGTTTTTTCATTCGCGTTGGGTCCGATACCGCGAAGCTTGCTTCGCCTTGGTTGGCGTGTAGCCGCGAGCGTGAGCGAGTGGTGGC
>JBKJRG010000590.1:0-15272 GCA_046594805.1 Opitutaceae bacterium
GACAACCTTGCGGCGGTGCTGGACCGGCACCAAATCGACATCCTGATCGCGGCGCGCACGGATTTGCCGCGCGAACAATTGCTGCGCGTGGTCGAGGGTTGCGAGCGGGCCTATGTCGAGTGGAAGGTCATCCCCAGCTCCTTTCAGATTCTGTTGAGCGGGCTGCGCCTCCAGACCGTCGGCCGGCTGCCGGTGCTCGGCGTGGAAGACCTCGCGATCGGCAAGCTGTTCAATCGCGCGCTCAAGCGATTCGTCGACACGCTGGGCGCCCTGCTCGGGTTGCTCTTTTCTGCGCCCGTCATCGCGGTGCTCGCCGTCCTCATCAAACGCGAGTCGCCCGGCGGGCCCGTTTTTTTTCAGCAGAGCCGCATCGGCACCGGTCATCGCGTCTTCACGTTGTGGAAGCTGCGCAGCATGGTGCCCGACGCGGCCACCCAGGATGGTGAGTTCCAGAGCACCCCGCGCGGGGACGTTCGCCTGCTGCGCATCGGAGCGTTGATGCGCCGCTGGAACCTCGACGAACTCCCACAATTCTGGAACGTCCTGCGCGGCGACATGAGCCTGGTCGGCCCCCGGCCGGAGCGACCGTCTCACGTCGATCGGTTGTCGGCGGAGATCCCGCATTATCTGCCCCGACACCTCGTGAAGCCCGGCATGAGCGGCTGGGCCCAGGTCAACGGCCTGCGGGGCGACAGCTCCATTGCCCTGCGGATCCAGCACGACATTTATTACATCGAGAACTGGTCGCTCTGGCTGGACCTGCAAATCCTGCTCCTGACCTTCGTGCGCTGGAAGAACGCGTACTGAGCGTCCGTTTTGGGTGGAGCCCCAAACCGCTGCCGTGAGGACGACCGATTCAAAGATTGTAGGGGCGTCGCTTGACGACGCCCGCGAGCACCACGCGCGTTCGCCGCCACGGGCGTCGGCCAGCGACGCCCCTACCCGCTGGATCAAAAAGGCTACACCGGCCGCACCCGCCGGTGACCGCGGAGCCGCGCGCGGAGCAAAGCCACGCGCTTCCAGGCGCCGAAGGCCAAATGATATTTCCAGCGCACCAGCGCCGAATCGCGCGGATTGAAATGCTTCAGGTACACGTCGCGGTTCGCGTCGAAGATCGCCTGCGACATCGCCTCGAGCTCCTTGGCCACGCTCAGGCCCTTCAGATGCGTGAGGCTGACGCGTCCATCGTAGACGATTTTCCAGCCCGCCCGCGCCACGCGAATGCACAGATCGAGATCGTCGCCGTACATGAAAAATCGCTCGTCGAAAACCCGCCCATCCGGCGCGATCTGCGCAAACATCCGCCGCGGCCCGAGCATGAAGGCCCCGTTGATCGCGCCCACCTCCTGCGTGCCTTCGACGGGCAGATGCGTCAGGTTGTAGCGCGAGAACAACGCGACCCGCGGGAAAAGAACCGCGAGACCCGCCGCGCGACAGAAACCATCCCACAACGTCGGGATGGATCGGCGGCAGGCGAGGTCCATCGTCCCGTCGGCGAGCTCGAGCCGCGGGGAGATCAATCCGATCCGCCCGTCGCCCCGCAGCCGGGCGAGGCACGCGGCCAGGGAGGCGTCGTTGCAAATTGTGTCGGGGTTAAGAAAAAGAATGAACTCTCCCCGCGCCCGCGCATACGCGGTGTTGTTCGCGCGGCCAAACCCGAGGTTCCGTTCCGACGGCACATAATCCACCCGGGAGAATTCGCGCCGGATGACCGCGTCGGCGCCATCGCCCGGCGAATTATCCACCACGATCACTTCCACCGCGCGCCCCTCGAGCTGGCACGGCAGCGAGGCGAGGCACGGCCCGATCTCGTCGCGCGATTTGTACGCGACAATGAGGATCGACAGCAGCGGCAACTCCGGCGTGGACACGCGTCGACGCTCCGCGATGCTGGCCGTGAACGCAATGTCCGCTCCGCCGAGCCTAAGCGTCATCGTCCCCTGCCTCGCCCCCGATCCCCGTCCCCCGGGCGCCCTCGCGAGCATCTGGGAGCAGCGATGGGCCGCGCCCGAACTCATCGTGGTCGACTGCGGCCCGACCGGTGGGCCACCGCCCTGGTTCGAGGAAAACCGGGCGCGGATCACGACACGCGTGACGGCTCCGGGCGCGACCCTCTACGACGCCTTGAACCAAGGAGTGGAAGCCGCTCGCGGGGATTGGCTGCTGTTCCTTGGCGCGCGCGACCGGCTGGTGGGTGACATGGTCCTCAGCGAGACTTTGAACTGGATGAAGAAAACGGAAGCCGGGGTCGTGGCCGGCGAGGCCGCCAGCGACGACGGCCGGCTGGCAAAATTCCGTTCGCGCGTGAATCCCATCGCCGGTGAATTCGTCCCTGCCTCGGCGACTTTTTTTCGCCGGAGCCTTTTCACGGAGAACGGCGCTTTCGATCCGACGCTGGGCTCGATGGCCGGCTACGAATTCACGCTCCGGCTCTGGAAGAACCGGGTGCGTTTCAAGCCCATCCCGCTGCGGATCGCGGCCTGCGCGCCCGCAGGCGCGTTCACCTGGCAGGACGCCCGGGAAGAAATCCGGGTGCGACACCGCTACTATGCCGCCTGGCACTGCTGGCCCTGGGACCTGCGATCGCTCCTGCGCGCGGTCCGGCCGGGCCGGCGCCACCGCGGGAGCCCAACTGCGAATACCGGGTAAAAACCTGTCGCCGCCGCCCCTCCGCCGCGGAGATTTGTCTGGCGACCACCCGCCGCCGTGGTCTCCCTCCTTTGACCGGCGGCTCCCGCCCGCCCCTCTGAATTCTTCCGCCTAAATGAAGATCGTCATCGTTGGTCTCGGCTATGTCGGCCTGCCGCTTGCGCTGCAGTTTTGCCGCTCCGGGGTCCAGGTGACCGGAGTGGATGTGGACGCGGCCAAAGTGGCGAGCCTCCTGCGCGGCGAAAGCTACATCCGCCACATCCCGGGCGCGGCCGTGGCCGAGCAGGTGCGCGGCGGACGGTTTTCCGCGACGACCGATTTCGCCGCGGTGCGCGCCGCGGAGTCGGTGATCATCTGCGTTCCGACTCCGCTGAACAAGAACCGTGAACCCGATCTTTCGTTTGTCCTGAACACCGGCCGCGCGCTCGCGACCCATTTGCAGCGCGGCACGCTCGTCGTGCTCGAATCCACCAGCTATCCCGGCACGACGGACGAGGACCTGCGGGCCGTGCTTGAAGCCGGGTCCGGGCTGCGCGCGGGCACGGACTTTCATCTCGCGTTCTCCCCGGAGCGGGAGGATCCCGGCAATCCCAATTCCCACGTCGCGAAGCTGCCGAAAATCATCGGCGGCCTGACCCCGGCCTGCCTGGAAAAAACGCGGGCGCTGTACCGCGTGGCCGTCGAGCACCTGGTGCCGGTCTCGAGTTGCAAGGCAGCGGAAGCGGCCAAGCTGCTGGAGAACATTTTCCGCTCCGTGAACATCGCCCTGGTGAACGAGCTCAAGGTCGTCTACGCGGCCATGGGCATCGACATCTGGGAGGTCATCGCCGCCGCCAGCACGAAGCCCTTTGGCTTCATGCCGTTTTCGCCGGGGCCGGGCATTGGCGGACATTGCATCCCGGTCGATCCCTTCTACCTGACTTGGAAGGCCCGCGAGTTCGGGCAAAGCACGCGCTTCATCGAGCTCGCCGGCGAAATCAACGAATCCATGCCGTCCCACGTGGTTCGTCGCGTCGGCGAAGCACTCAACACGCGGCGCAAGGCGATCAATGGCAGTCGCATCATCGTGGTCGGGCTCGCCTACAAGCCGGAGGTCGACGACATCCGCGAAACGCCGAGCTTCCATGTCATGAATCTCCTGAAGGCGCAGGGAGCGATCGTGGAGTACCACGATCCCTATGTGCCGATCATCCCCCCCTCGCGCGAAAACTCGCACTGGGCAGGCCAGCGGTCAGTGCCATGGGAACGGGCGGCCTTTGCCGCGGCCGAAGCGGTGATCATCACGACCGCGCACCGGGTGCTCAACTACCGCGAGCTGCTGGAGTGGTCGCCCTGTGTGGTGGATACCCGCAATGCCATCCGCGCGCAACTGGGCGGTGAGATCCCCGCGGAACTCGCCGCCCGCGTGTGGTTCGCATGAACGCGGCGGTCGTTCCTCGCGTCGCCGTCGTGGGCTGCGGGTACTGGGGCCGCAACCTGGTCCGCAATTTTCATGCGCTGGGCGCGCTCGCGGTCGTGGTGGACGCCACGCCGGCCGGGCGCAAGCTCGCCGCGGAACTCGCGCCGGGCGTCGATGTGGTGGCCGAGCTCGAAGCCGTGCTCGCGCGTCCCGACGTGGATGGCATGGCGCTGGCAACACCGGCGGCGACGCATGCGGCGCTGGGAATCCGCGTGCTCGACGCCGGCAAGGACCTCTTCGTGGAGAAGCCGATGGCGATGGACGTCGCCAGCGGCCGCGTGCTCGTGGCGCGTGCCGCCGCCACCAGCCGCATGCTGCAGGTGGGCCACCTGCTGGAATATCATCCTGCGATCACTGTGCTGAAGGAGTGGCTCGCGGCCGGACGGCTTGGCACGGTGCGGCGGATGCACGCCCATCGGCTGAACTTCGGCAAGGTGCGGACGGAAGAGGACGCATTGTGGAGTCTCGCCCCCCACGATATCGCGATTCTGCTGCGGCTGGCGGGCGCCATGCCGGGCGTCGTGACGTGCAAGGGTACGCGAGCGCTTGGGACGGCGCGGGCAGACTTTGCGGTGACGACATTGGGATTCGGGGGCGGCGTCGACGCCCACATCCTCAGCAGCTGGCTGCACCCGACGAAGGAGCAGAAAATTGTCGTGATCGGGGACCGCGGCATGGCGGTGTTCGACGACACGAGCGCCACCCACAAGCTGACCCTGCACGATCAACATGTGAGCGGCCCGGAGGAGCAGCCGGAGCTGAGTCGCCGGCCCCCGCAGATCGCGCCGCTGCCGCACGACGAACCGCTGCGGCTGGAATGCGCGGCTTTTCTGGAGACCATCGCCACGCGCCGGCCTCCGCTGGCGGATGGCGCGAGCGGGCTGCGGGTGCTCGCCGTGCTCGCGGCGTGCCGCCGTTCCATGGAAGCGGACGGCCAGCCGACCCCGGTCGATTTGATTTAGCTTATGACGCCATCCTTCCACGCCCACCCCACCGCGGTCATCGATCAGCCGTCGTCAATCGGCGCAGGCACGCGGATCTGGCATTTTTGCCACATCTCGGAAAACGCGACGCTCGGCGAGAACTGCAATCTCGGCCAGAACGTGATGATCGGCGCCGGCGTGCGGATCGGCCGCAACGTGAAAATCCAGAATAACGTCTCCGTTTATCCCGGCACGACGATCGAGGATGACGTATTTCTGGGGCCCTCCTGTGTGCTGACCAATGTTTCCAATCCGCGCTCGCAGATCGTGCGTCGCACCCTCTACGAGGCGACCGCCATCCGCCGGGGCGCGAGTGTCGGAGCCAATGCCACCATCGTCTGCGGGGTCACGCTCGGGCGCTACTGCCTCATCGCGGCCGGTGCGGTGGTCACGCGCGATGTTCCCGACTATACGCTGGTCGTCGGGGTGCCAGGCCGCGCGCGGGGTTGGGTGAGCCGCCACGGGCATCCCCTCCGCGAAGCGCGGAACCGCATCTACACGTGCCCGGAGAGCAAACTGCGGTACCACGAAATCGAACCCGGCACGCTCCGCTGCCTGGATCTGGACGAGGAGGCGCCGCTGCCCGCGGCGCTTGCCACGGGGCACCACCCGTATCGCACGTTTCGTGTCGACTGAATTTTCCCCCATGCCCGTTCCGCTGCTGGACCTCAATCGCCAGAATGCCCCGTTGCACGACGAACTCACCGCTGCGTTCGAACGGGTGCTCCGCTCGGGCCATTTCATCCTCGGCGCCGAGATCGAGGCCTTTGAGCGCGAGGCGGCTGCCTTCCTCGGGGTGAAACACGCCATCGCGGTGTCTTCGGGCACCGATGCGATTCTCGTGGCGCTGATGGCGCTCGACCTCGCGCCCAGCTCCGAGGTCATCTGCCCCTCCTTCACTTTTTTTGCCACCGCGGGCTGCGTTGCGCGCACCGGGCTGACGCCCGTGTTCGCCGACGTGCATCCGGACTCGTTCAACCTCGATGCCGCGGATGTCGCGCGCCGGATCACGCCGCGCACGAAGGCAATCATACCGGTGCATCTCTTCGGGCAGTCCGCCGACATGGAGCCGCTCCTCGCGCTGGCGAAGCAACACGGCCTCGCCGTGATCGAGGACGCGGCGCAGGCGCTCGGCGCGAAGCACCGCGGCCGCGCGTGCGGGACATTCGGCGAGTTCGGCATCTATAGTTTTTTCCCGTCGAAAAATCTCGGCGGGTTCGGCGACGGTGGCCTCGTTGCCACGAACCGCGACGACCTCGCAGAGAAAGTGCGCCTGCTGCGCACCCACGGCGCCAAGCCGAAGTATTTCCACAAAGAGATCGGCGGAAATTTCCGGCTCGACGCGCTGCAATGCGCGCTCCTCCGTGCCAAACTGCCGCACCTGCCCGCCTATTGCGCCGCGCGGCAGCGCAACGCGGCCGGTTATGCGGCAAAACTCGCCGGTCGGGGCCAGTTCACCCTCCCCGTCGTCTCCCCCCACAACGATCACATCTGGAACCAGTACACGCTGCGGATCCCGGGTCCCGGCCGTCGCGACGCCCTGCGCCACCATCTGGCTCAAAAAGGCATCGGCCATGAGATCTACTATCCCCTGCCCCTGCACCAACAGCAGTGTTTTACCCACCTGCCGCGCGTCGCCCTCCCCGTCGCGGAGGAACTCGCGCGAGAAGTGATCAGCATTCCGATTTTCCCGGAGCTGACGGACGCCGAACAGGCGGACGTCCTGGACGCACTTCTCTCATGGCCGACCTAAGCCCGCGCGATGTCAGGGTCGAACCGGCGCCACCGCTGGGTTCGACGCTTCGACCGATCGGCGTCCTGTTGTCGGGCACGGCGCTGGCCCAGGCCGTGCCGGTGCTGCTCTCGCCGGTATTTTCGCGTCTCTTCCCGCCGGAGGCCTTCGGCGCTTTTGCCTGGGCCGTATCGATCGTGACGATCGCCACTCTGCTCGCCAGCGGTGCGTACGACCAGGCGGTGAATCTGCCGAAGGAGCGCAGCGAAGGGATGGCGCTCGTCGTGGCCATGCTGTTCGGCGGAGGGATCGCGGCGCTCGTGCTGGCCACGGCGGGCGCGATCGAGTGGAGGGTGCGCGGACGGATGGAGCCGCGGATGTGGTTCGTCCCGCTGGCGACCGGCCTGACCGTGGCATTCAATGCGCTCTCCGCGTGGGCGACGCGTGAGGCGAGGTTTCCGCTGCTGGTGCGGGCGCGGCTCGGGCTGGGCATCGGCGGCGCGCTCGCGACGCTCGCCGCCGCCCTGGCCGGCTGGCAGGAAACCGGGCTCCTGCTCGGCAACCTGGGCGGGCTCGCGCTGGGCTGCGCCTTGCTGTGTTTCGCGATTGGCCGTGAAGACGCGGCCCTCTTCGGTCATATCCGGCGCGACACGCTTCGCGCGGCACTGCGTGAGCACCGACGGTGCCCGATGTATCTTCTGCCGTCCACACTGTTGAACACGATTACCAACCAGCTTCCGGTGTGGTTTCTCGGTCGGTTGTTCGGAGTGGCGACCCTGGGCCATTACGCCTTGATGAGCCGTGTGCTCAACGTGCCCGTCGCGCTTGCCAGCGCCTCGGTCGGTGATGTGTTCAAGCAGCGCGTCGCCGCCGAGTATCGCGAAACCGGCCAGTGTCGGCGCACCTTTGTCGTCTTCGGCCGCAGCCTTGCGCTGGCGGCGCTCGGGCCGACGATCGTTCTCATTGCGCTGGGTCCGGATTTATTCGGCTGGGTATTCGGGCCGGAGTGGCGCGAGGCCGGGCAGTATGCGCGGATTTTCGCCGTGCTCTTCGCGTTTCGCCTCACGGTGAGCCCGCTGACCTACGTGGTGATCGTCGCCCGAAAAGCGCGGCTCGATCTCGGGCTGCAGGTCCTCTGCCTCGTCGCCGCGCTCGCGGCCTGGGGTGTCGGGGCGGCCACCGGCTCACCCGCCACTGCACTCGGAACGTTTGTGGCGCTCTATTCCATCGTTTACCTGATCTACCTCGCGGTCAGCTACCGGCTGGCTTCCCGTTCATGACGCTGCCCGCCCCCTCTTCCACGATTCCTGCCTCCCCGCCGGCGCGCCGTTGCGTGCGCTGCGTCATGGACACGACCGATCCCGACATCATTTTCGATGCCGGCGGCGTGTGCTCCCATTGCCGGCGATTCGAGCAGACGTTTCAACCCAACTGGTTTCCGAACGACGAGGGGCGCCGGCGGCTCGAAGCGATGGTCGCCCAAATCAAGGCCGAGGGCCGCGGCCGCGACTACGATTGCATCATCGGCCTGAGCGGCGGCGTCGACAGCTCCTACCTTGCGATCAAGGTGAAGGAGCTCGGGCTGCGTCCGCTCGTGGTGCACGTCGACGCCGGCTGGAACTCCGAGCTGGCGGTGAAAAACATCGAAAGCCTCGTCCGTGCCCTCGGCTTCGATCTCTTCACGCTCGTGATCGACTGGGAGGAGATGCGCGACCTCCAGGTGGCCTTCCTGCGGGCCGGCGTGGCGAACCAGGATGTGCCGCAGGACCACGCCTACTTTGCGGGATTGTATCGCTTCGCCACGCGCGAGAAAATCCGCTGGGTGCTGAGCGGCGGCAACTACGCCACCGAGGGCATCCTGCCGCAATCGTGGGGCTACAACGCGATGGATCTCCGCCATCTCACGTCCATCCACCGGCAGTTCGGGCGCCGGCCGCTGCGCACGTTTCCGACCGTGTCATTCTTCAACCTGTATTTTGGCTATCCGCTCATCCGAAAGATGAGGGTGTTGCGACCGCTCGACTTCATGCCTTACGGCAAAGAGGACGCCATGCAGGAACTGTCGGCGCGCTTCGGCTGGCGCAACTACGGCGCGAAGCACCACGAATCGGTCTGGACGAAATTTTTCCAGGGCTACTACCTGCCGGCGCGCTTCGGCTTCGACAAACGCAAGGCCCACCTCTCCAGCCTCATCGTCTCCGGTCAGATCACCCGCGACCAGGCCCTGCACGAGCTCGCGCAGCCGGCCTATGCGCCGGACGAGCTCCGGCGCGACCGGGCGTTTGTGGGCAAGAAACTTGGCTTGAGCGAGGCGGAATTCGACGCGCTGCTCCATGCGCCGTTGAAGTCGTATCGGGATTATCCGAGCAACGAAGGCCGCCAGCAGCTGCTCCGCACGCTGTGGAAATGGCTCCCGCTGCGCGGGCTCCGCCGACGAGTGAACCGGTTCTGACCGCGCCCCGCATGCAATCCGCCCTCGTGCTCTGCGCCGCCGACCCGGCTTCCGATCCGCGACCGAACCGGATGATCCGGTGCCTGGCGCGCGATTTCAGGGTGAGCGTGATTGCGCGCGGCTCCATCGATCTGCCGGGCGTCGAGTGCGAGTGGCCGGGTGACCCCAGCCGGCGTTCGCTCGGGCGGCGCCTGCGCAATCTGCTGCGGCTTCGCTCGCGCCACTACCGGCACATGGTGTGGGTGCCCGGCCTGCGCGCGCTCGCGGCCCGGCACCGGCGGCGCGATCACGCGTTCATTGCGGTCCACGATCTGAGGCTGCTGCCCGTCGCCCTCGCCATCCGCGGGCGAAACGGGCGCGTGTTGTTCGACGCGCGCGAATATTACCCCCGCCATTACGAGGACCTCTGGTGGTGGCGGCTGCTTTACCAGGCCTTCAACCGCGATCTCTGCCGCCGCTATCTGCCGCGCGCCGATTTCGTCACCACGGTTTCGGCCGGCCTCGCCGGGGAATATGAGCGCGAATTCGGGGTGCCCTGCGCGCTGCTGCCCAGCCTGCCCGCGCCGCGCGCTCTCACGCCCCAACCCCTCGCACGCGATCGCATCCGACTCGTGCACCACGGCCTCGCCAGCGCTTCGCGCCGCCTCGAAGGCATGATCGAGATGATGGATCATCTCCCGAACCACTTCACCCTCGACCTGATACTGCTGCCGGCGGATCCACGCTACCTGCGAAAACTCGAGGCCATGTGCGCCCCACGGCCCCGGGTGCGGGTGCTGCCGCCGGTGCCCTTCGAGCAGCTCGTCACCGCGACCAATGCCTACGATATCGGCGTGTTTCTCGTCCCGCCGGTGAGCTTCAACCTCCAGTTCGCGCTGCCGAACAAGTTCTTCGAGTTCGTGCAGGCGCGCCTCATGATCGCCATCGGGCCGTCGCCCGAGATGGCCCGTTATGTGCGCGCGCACGATCTCGGCGTCGTGTCGGACGACTTCCGCCCTGCCACGCTCGCAGCCGCTCTGGCGCGCCTGACGCCAGGCGACGTCTGGCGCTACAAGCAGAACGCGCACCGCGCCGCCGCAGTGCTCAACTCGACCCAAACCGACGCCGCCGTCCGCGCCTTCGCGCTCGGCGCGGCACCCGTCCGCGCCCCGCTGTGATTGTCGTCGTCGATGTCGGCCTTGGCAACGTGGGCTCGCTGCTCAATATGCTGCGCTATCTCGGCGTCGAGGCGCGCGCCAGCGCCAGCGCCACCGATCTGCGCGCGGCGTCGCGACTGCTGCTGCCGGGCGTCGGCGCGTTCGACACGGGCATGACACGGCTGGAGGAGAGCGGGCTGATCCCCGTGCTGCGCGAGCGCGCCCTCGTCGATCGCATTCCGCTGCTGGGCATCTGCCTCGGCATGCAGTTGCTGGGCACCGCCAGCGAGGAGGGCCGGCGGCCCGGGCTGGGCTTCCTGCCCATGCACTCGGTGCGTTTTGCCTTCCCCGACCAGCCCGGGCTGCGCGTGCCCCACATGGGCTGGAACGTCTGCACGCCGGTCGGCGCCGGGTCGCCGCTCGTCGCCGTGCCGGCACCGCGGCGCTTCTATTTCGTGCACTCCTACCGCGTGGTGTGCGACGAGCCCGACTGCGCCGCGGGCGTGACTCACTATGGCGTCGACTTCACGTCCGCCGTGCGCCGCGGCAACCTCCAGGGCGTGCAGTTCCACGCCGAGAAGAGCCACCGCTACGGCATGGCGCTGCTCGAAAATTTCGTCCGGCACGGCTGACCATGCTCGCACCGCGTGTCATCCCCGTTCTGCTGCTCGACGGCCGCCGGCTGGTCAAAACCGTCCGCTTCGGCGACGCGCGCTACATCGGCGATCCGATCAATGCGGTGCGGATCTTCAACCGGAAGGAGGTCGACGAGCTCGTGCTGCTCGACCTCAACGCCACCGCGACCGGCCAGGGCCCGCAGTTCGACTTCGTGCAGGAAATTGTCTCCGAGGCGTTCATGCCGGTGTGCTATGGCGGCGGAGTGAGCACGCTCGCGCAAATGGAGAAACTATTCTCGCTCGGCGTCGAAAAAATTTCCCTCGGCGCCGCGGCCGAAAAACTGCCGGGTCTCGTCGGCGAGGCCGCGCGCGTCTTCGGCCGCCAGAGCGTGGTCGTATGCGTCGACTTCAAGCGCAAGCTGCTCGGCGGCCCCACCGCCGTCACGCGCCGCGGCACGCGTGACACGAAACGCAAGCCCGTCGACTTCGCGCGCGCCGCGGAGGAAGCCGGCGCCGGCGAAATCCTGCTCCAGGCGGTGGATCGCGACGGCACCTTCGGCGGCTACGATTTGCCCGTCATCCATGAAGTCGCGTCCGCGGTCGGCGTCCCGCTGATTGCCTGCGGGGGCGCGCGCGATTTCAACAACCTTGCGGCCGCCATCGCCCACGGCGCCAGCGCGGCCGCGGCCGGCAGCCTCTTCGTCTTCCAAGGCAAGCTCCGCGCGGTGTTGATTTCCTACCCTGCGCAGGACGAGTTGATGCAGCTCACTCCCGCCAGCCCGGCGGGACGTCCTCCCGGTGCGCCGCGATGAACGCTCATTTCACGACGCGGATGGCGTGTCCGGGATGCCATGGCACCACGGTGGAAACGATCTGGTTTGAAGCTGACGCATCTGCGCCAACATGAGGACCGCCGATCTTGCACAACGCGTCGCCCGGCGCCTGCGGGGCGGCGGGATGCGCTGGCTCCTCGGCGCGCTGGCGGATCGGATCGTGCCGGCGCGGCCGGCCATGCAGGCGGCCGTGCTGTCGGCCATCACCGGGCGCACCGGCCTGGAAATTGGCGGACCGAGCCGCGTCTTCGGTCGGCGCGGCATCCTGCCGATCTATCCCCGGGCACGGCGGATCGACAACGTCAACTTCGCCACGGAGACGGCGTGGGAACAAGGGTTGAGCGACGGCGGCGAGTTTCGTTTCGATCCCCCACGCGCACCCGGAGTGCAATGGCTGCGCGAGGCGGTCGCGCTGGGCGGCCTCGCCGACGGGGCCTGCGATTTTGTCGTCTCGTCCCATTGTCTGGAGCACGTCGCCAACCCCCTCCATGCGCTCCGCGAATGGCATCGCCTGACTCGCGCCGGCGGACACTTGGTCCTGATCCTGCCCGATCCGCGGCGAACCTTCGATCATCGGCGGCCGGTGACGACGCTGGCCCACCTGCGGGAAGATTTCGCCCGCGCCACCCCGGAGGACGATGCCACCCACGCGGCCGAGGCGATTGCGCTGCACGACATCACTCGCGATCCCGGCGTGGGCTCGCCAGAGGAGTTTCGCGAGCGAGTGCGCGACAACGCGCTGAATCGTTGCCTGCATCACCACGTTTTCGATCTCGCGCTGATGGCGGCGGCGTTGCGCGAAACCGGCTGGCGGATGCTCGCCGCCGAGAGGGTCCGGCCACTCCACCTCGCTGGCTTCGCTCAAAAGGAGGCCGCATGAGAATCGCCTATCTCGGCCAGATGGCGGACGTCGCCACCGAAAACGGCATCTCGAAAAAAATCCGCACGCAGGCCGCCGCGTGGCTCGAGGCCGGGCACGCCGTGCGCTACTTCGCGCTCACGCCTTCGGCGACGTTGTGGAGCGGCCTGCGTCCGCTCGAGGCCGAGGTGCTGGCGCGCGGCGGACCGCTCACGCGCACCGTGCAATCCCACCGGCTCGCGCGGCGCATCCGCGCGTGGCGGCCCGACGTGATCTACTTTCGCTACGCGCATCACAGCCCCGGATTGCCGGCCCTGTTCCGCGAGATCCCCTGCGTCGCGGAAATCAATTCCGACGACGAGCGCGAATATCCGCTCACGCTCACGCCACTGAAGCTGGCCTATCACCGATTGTCGCGCGCGCGGGTTTTGCGGACGGCGACGGCCTTCCTCGCGGTAACGCACGAGCTCGCCCGGCGTTTCGCCGCGTTCGGCAAGCCGACCGGGGTTATCGCCAACAGCGTGGCGTTGTCCGAGTTCGAACCTGCGCCGCCGCCCGCGAGTCCGCCCAGCCTGGTGTTCGTCGGCAGCCCGGGCACGCCCTGGCACGGGCTGGAGCGCGCCGGCGAAATCGCCCGGTTTCATCCCGAATTCACGCTGGACGTGATCGGGTGCACGCCGGACGACTGGCACGGCGCAACCCCGCCGCCGGCGAACGTGCGTTTCCACGGCCACCTTCCGCGAGTGCGTTACGAGCCGATGCTGCGACGCGCGACGGCGGCGCTGGGGACGCTCGCGTTGTTTCGGAAACAGATGGACGAGGCGTGCCCGCTGAAAGTGCGCGAGTATCTCGCGCTCGGTCTGCCGGTCATCGGCGCCTACGAGGACACCGACATTCCCGCAACCGCGGACTATTTCCTGCGGCTGCCGAACGACGCGACGAGCCTCGCGCCGGAGCGTGAGCGAATTGCCGCGTTCCTCGGGGCGTGGCGGCAACGGCGCGTGCCGCGCACCGCGATCGCCCATCTCGACACGAGCGTGAAGGAAGGAGCCCGGCTCTCCTTGATCGCGCGCTTCGCCGCCCGGCGCGCCGTATGAACGCGCCCCCGCCATCGGACGACGGGATGCGCGCTGCCGGCGTGGTCGTGACCTATTTTCCCGACGCGGGCTTCGCGGCGCGGCTCGCGGCCATCGCCCGCGAAACGGCGCCCGTGCTCGTGGTCGACAATACGACCGACGACGATGGGCGGGCCGCGCTGCGCGCCGTCTGCGCCCGGCACGGTGCGCGGCTGAGCGAGAACTCCGCAAACCGCGGCCTCGCGGCCGCCCTGAACCAGGCCTTCCTCGCGCTGGAGCGCGCCGGGCACGAATGGGCTGTCACCTTCGATCAAGACAGCACGCCGGCGCCGGGATTTACGACGGCGCTTCGCACGGCAGCGCACGCGGGTGACGGCCCGGTCGCCGCCATTGGGGCCAACTGGGCCGATGAAGCACGGCCGGAAACCCGCTCGCGGCATCTCCAGCCCCATCGCACCTTCCCGCTCCTGTTTCAACGGGCGGAGGCCGTGCACGATCTGAGGGACGTCACCTGCGTGATCACTTCGGGCACACTGTTTCACCTGCCCAGTGTGCGAAAGCTGGGCGGTTTCGACGATCGGTTGTTCCTCGACCTCGTCGACACGGAGTTTTGCCTGCGCGCCCGGGCAGCGGGTCATCGCGTGCACGTCGCGTCCAACGCGCGGTTGCACCATCGTCGTGGCGCGAAGCGGCCCGTCCGGTTCGCGGGTCGCACGTGGTGGCCCGCCTTCATGCCGGAGTCGCGGCTTTTACTCCTGTTTCGCAACCGCGTGTTGTTGTATCGGCGATACGCCGTCCGTTTCCCCCATTGGGCCGGCTTCGAGCTGGTGTACGCCGCGAAAGTCCTCGCGGAGATCGTCTTTTTCGAGGATCGGAAATCTGCCAAGCTGGGCGCCTGTTGCCGGGGCACCTGGCACGGCCTCCTCGGTCGCAGCGGCCCGCCGCCCCGCGACTCACCCTGATGCCATCCACGCCGCTCGAATCTTCCGTCCCCCGCCCGACCCGGCTGCCGGCGCTGCTCGCCCTCGCGGCCGCCGCGGGGTGGCTGATCTCGCGGGTTTTCGTCGGCTTGGACTTCACCGATGAGATGCAATACTATGGTGAGATCGCGAGCCTGGTGCGGACCGGAAAGTTCTTCCACGACGATCTTTTTTTGCAGCAGCTGGGTTACTTTTGGGTTTATCCCCTGTTCAAGCTGCACGCTGCGTTTTTTCCCGATCAGCACTACCTCATCCTCTTCGGTCGCGTCTCCTGCCTGGTCGCCTACGCGCTGGTGGGACTCCTCTACTGGCGGTGTACGGCCTGGCACGGTGGCTTCAGCCCGGCGGCCCGGCTGGCCGGACTGGCGGCGTTCCTGGGCTGGATTCCGTTTCAACTCTTCGCATTCGCTTACAACAGCCTCGCGTACCTGGTCATCGTCTCGCTGCTCGCGCTCTGGCTGGCCCGCGCCCGTATCCGGTTTCCGATCTACGCGGC
>JBKJRG010000039.1:0-11349 GCA_046594805.1 Opitutaceae bacterium
TTGCGACTGTTGTCGTGTGGATTCAACCGGCCGCGCAACGGCAGTCGCGCCCGGATCTGGTCCCGCTCCGCCTTGGCCAGCAGCTCCCGAACATTGATGTCGCGGCCGGTGACGGTCGACTCGGCCCGCTGCGCCGCCGCGGGCGCGATGGTGCGTGCGACAAATTCGAACCACAGCCCATAGGTGGGCAGGAATTTTTTGCGGTTGCGCAACTCGAGCACCACCACGGTGTCGTGCCCCGCGCGCAACGGCGGAGCCACCCGCAGCCGCCAGGCGACGCCCCGCAGGTTCAGCCACGAAAGCACGCCGCTCAAAATCAGGCAGGCGAGCAGCAGCGAGAGCGTGATGAAAAGAATGTTGCTCGATGAATTATACGCCGCCGTCCCGATGCCCATGGCCAGGCCGATCAGCACGACGCCCGGGATGGTGGGCAGGATCCGCTGGGCGCGTTGCGGGTAGACGAAAGACCAGACCAGCGCGCTCCAGGTGAAGCGCGGGCGTTGGCGCGCGCGCGCACCGGGCCCATGCCATGCGGACTCATCCGGGCGATTCATAGTTCAGTTCCCACCCAGCCGACAACGCCTCGCTCCCGTGCGCAAACGAAATTGGCATTCTCGTCACCGGCGGACTGCCGGACATTTCGTGCTCAACAATCGCGCCGGAGCCGAGCCTTGGTCCTTCATCCGCGCTCTCTGCGAAATCTGCGGTCAAGCCTTGTTCGGGCGATCCGCCCGACCACGCAGGAAACCGCGTGGTGGACGTGTGATCCGAAGTAGCGCAGGCGTCCCGCCTGCCTGCCTTATCCGTCCCGTTTTCTCCGAGCGCTCCCGAGTGGAGCGCATGACACCCACGCGTCTGGTTCAGCGTGCCGCCTGCCGAACCAGCCACCGGCGAAGCCGACGGAGAATTTCGGTGAGCGAGCCCTGGGCAGGCGGGCCGGGGCGCGGCCATTGACCCGCAGCGCAAACCGGCGCTCGCCCCACTGCCCGCGCGTTTCAATCAACTCGACTTTGAGGGTCGTTTGGAATTTCTGATCCTTGATCGAAATCCGAAATCGCGCGGGAGAGCGGGCCATGGCCGATCCCAAAATCTGACCCCACGAAATGCACAAGAGTTTGATCTACCCAATTCCAGGTACGCAGTGCATGAAACGCGGTTGGTCCCAATAACACTGTTGGGCAAAACAAAATGCGCGTCATCTCTACCTTCCTGCTGGTCGTATTCATCGGGCTTTTTGTCTGGGTCGCTGCGACCACGGGAATATCAAACCCGAAGGCGCTACTCGGCGGTATTATTTTGATACTTTCGTGGGGTTATTATGCCGTGTACTTTTCGGCGCTTGAACGGAAAAGAAAGATGCCTGACTTCATCGCGGAAAGGAAACGCGTGATCGGCGCCCTTCCGAAAGGCTCCGATTTCTCGACCGCGCTGAACGTTCTTGGTACCGTGTATCAGAGCGTCGGAGACTCGCGCAGCATTTCAATTAGCGGCCGCATCCGCGTCGTCGACTTTAGCAGTCCTCTCGCGGTCGTACGTGTGGAATCGAAAGAAGCCAGAATCACGAATGTATCGTGTTCTCCGACACCCGATGGAACGCTGGGAGAGCGAATCTCGACCTTGAAGACGGCCATTCCGCCGGATCGCACCCCACGTGATTGGATGGGAAATCCAGTCGACCGAGAATGAAAAAAAGCCCAACCAGTAGGCGCCAGAGCCAAACGGCCCTAAGCGGCCGTGGCTCACCTTGACGTTCGCCGCAAGCAAAGTAACCAATGGCCGAATTTCGATCGACTGAATATTTCCGACACGTGCGCGAGCGTGCTGATCGGGCAATCATTCTGGACGGATGGATTCTGCGCGCAATTCGCACTCCGATTCGGGAAGAAATTCAGTCCGATGGAAGAATCCGCCGGTGGGCACGGATTCCCGAGTTTGAGAACCGAGCGCTTCGCGTTATCCTGCTCGACGACGGGGCGACCGTTCACAATGCTTTTTTCGACCACGATTTCACCGAGGAGACGACATGAAGATAAAATATTTTGAAGATACGGACACCGCCCTGCTGGAGATAGGGTCCGCCGCTGTGGCCGAGACAAGGGAGTTGTCCGAGGACGTTTCCATGGACTTGGATTCGGATGGTCATGTCGTCTCCATCACGGTGGAGCATGCGAGCCAGAGGGGTGACTTGTCCGAGTTCAGCTTTTTGCGACTCGGAAAGGGGGCGAACTCTGAGAGTTCTGTGTCGCAGCAGCCGACACAGGACTCCGGTTGAACAAGCCCGTTCCGAGTGACGGGGGCAGGCGGAGTCCGCTTTATGCGGATGGTATTTTCGGGCGGTCGGGGTCGGCGTGGCGGTCGGGCCAGTCTGGCCGCGGGGCCCCGGCCGGCGGTGCGATGCTTTTGCGCTGAGGCGCTGCGCCGGACAACTTCGCCACCGCCAGGCCGCGGGCGCGTAATTGTTTGTCGGTGACACCGGCGACGCTCCGCCCGGCGCCCGCCGGTGAACGGGCGCGCCAAAAAAGCCAGAGGAAAACCTCCGGCCTCACCCAATCCGGTTGAACCGCAGATTTCACAGATGGCGCAGATTCAAATCAGCCATTCCTGTGCAAGTTGTCGTTCGGGTTCATAGCCTGAAGCGTAGAGCAGGATCGTGCAGAGTTTGAGCGCCGCATTGTAGGCGATGCCGTACTGCCAGTCGGCCGAGATGCCGCCCGAGCTGGCGTCGTGTAAATCGCGTTCAACGATCAACGAGAGGTCCCGGATTTCTTTAGCGCTGGTTTCGTGTCGGCGCAGCCACCGATTCGCGAGCCAAGTTTCCAAACTCATGTTCGTTTCCTACGATGAAGAGCTTCGGTTTGGCGAGCACATCGCGGATGAAATGATCCCCGGCGGCGGCTCGTTTCTCGAATTCCTCCCGTGAATAGGTGGGGGGGTTATCTCGCGGCCGATCTTTCCCGCTGCGCCGCGCAGACGCGGCGCGAGGTCGCGCAGACCAACCCGGCCGATCACCATCAAGTCCACATCGCTCTCCGCGGTCGCCGTGAGCGAGCCAAACACAAATGCGAACACGGTTCGCTCGGTGCCGAGCGCGGTCCGAAGCACATCCGAGAGCCCCGAACTCTTGAGGACGATCCCGCAAAGCTCGGTGTGCCAGGGATGGCTTCGGTTGGCCGAATAGTAGCGCCGGTTGCCGTCTTTCGTCGTCTCAACCAAATCCAGTGCAAGCAGTTTATCCAGTTCTTCCTCCACTGAACGCGGAGCAAAACTCAGCCGCGCGATACTTTCGACCCGGCTCCAAGCCGAACAGAAGGGTGACCACGCCAGCGCGGATCTGCCGTAGGCGGCGCTAGGGATGTTATTTCGCAGATGGGGTCAGAAGGGGAATGGTTTGGCGGCCATGACGCCGATACACGCGAAAATCCTGAACATCGGCAGTGATGATGCGGCAATCGGGATAAATCTCGCTCAATCGCACGAGGCATCCATCGGCGAAATCCATGCCTTGGTCCTCGTATCGACGCAGCAATCCACGGATCGCCGATGCCTCAGCCGGCATCATCGGGTGCACAATCAACCCGCCGAGCTGGACCATTTCCAGAATGCGGTCTTGGGCCGTCCGCGTCGAACGAAGCAGATGGCACGCTTCGGCAAGGACGGCGTCGCACGTCAGGAGCGGGGAATCGAAACCCGCAAACACCTCGACGCTCCACGGGTGCAGATGATCGCTCGCGTCCAGCCATCCGACCAGTGGACCGGTGTCGAGGATCAGTGTGGTCACGAACGGCCGAAGCCTTCCATGTACTTCTTATTCGTCGAGAGATCGCCGACCCCGCTCCTGATCGAGCCCGCCAAATGCCCCGCGAGCTCACCAAAGGTTTTCTTCTTCTCGGGCTTGGCCGCCATGAATGAGAATTCCTCCCCGGTCCTTTGATCGCGGATGCGAATATGTTTCCCGGCAGCGGCGGCCTTGCGCATCCGGCTAAATTTCCGCTGAAACTCGCGAACGGTGGTTGTCATGTCAGACACCGTGTCAGACCAACGGGGGTCGTCAAGCGAGCCGGGTACGCGGCGATTGCGGTGGACGCTCCGCCGGCCATGATCGCCGCGATGAGCGATGACGTTTGGATTTGGGGGGTACGGCTTGCCGGGGCGGGGCATTTGGTCACCGTCGCGTTCGCGCATTTTACGCCCATCCCCGCGCGGTGGGACGAGAATCTCGCGTCGCTGCCGGAGGTGCACCGGCGTTTTGCCATCGCGCAGAATGGGTTCATCGGCGCGACGATGATCTTTGCTGGCATCGTCAGCCTGTGCTTCGCCCGTGAGCTCGTGGCGGGGAGCACGGCCGCACGCATCATCTGCGTCGGGATTGCGCTCTGGTGGGGCGGACGGCTCGTCGTCTTGCCGTGGCTGCGAGTGTGGCCGGAACTGCGGACGCCTTTCCTGCGGGCCGGTTTTGTTTGGCTGCACCTCCAGTGCGCCGTTTTCGGCCTGGCTTACGCTTGGCTGGCATTTCGCGGACGGTGACGCAGACTGCTGCACCCCCATGAAATCGATGTTTTTACTGGTCAGTGTGACCTTGCTCGCCGGCATTTTGCGTGCCGCGGAACCGAAGCTCGCTCCCGCGGTGGCGGCGCCGGCCGGCTCGGAGAAAGCATTGGCCGCGGTGCCCGATGTGCCCGGCCTGCCACGCGTGCTCATCCTCGGGGATTCGATTTCAATCGGCTACATGGTCGGCGTGCGCGAGCGGCTGCAGGGCCAGGCCAACGTTCATCGTCCCTCCGAAAACTGCGGCGAGACCGCGCGCGGCGTGGCGTCGCTCGACAAATGGCTCGGCGAAAAAAAGTGGGACGTCATCCATTTCAACTTCGGGTTGCATGACGTGAAGTACCTCGATGCCGCGGGGAAGTACGTGACGCCGGACAAGGGCAGGCAGGTCGCCACGCTCGCCGAATACGAGGCCAACCTGCGCGCGATCGTGGCGCGGCTCAATAAAACCGGGGCAAAACTGATTTTCGCCACGACCACGCCCGTGCCGGCCAAAAGCAGCGGGCGCGTGGAGAACGACGAAGTGCGGTACAACGAAGTCGCGGTGCGCGTGATGAAGGGCCTCGGCGTGGCGATCGATGACCTGCATGCATTCGTGAAGCCGCGGCAGGCAAGAATCCAGCGGCCGAACAACGTGCATTTCACCGACGCAGGTTCGGCCGAGCTGGCCGAGGTCGTCGCGGCCAGCATCAAGACCGCGCTGCCGGTGCGCGCCAAATGACATGAATCGCCTGCTGCCGCTTTTCTTCGCCGCCACGGCAACGCTCGTCCCAGCGGCCGAGCTTGCGCGCGATGCGCGCTTCGACCCCGCGGCCGAGTTCAGCCGCCAGCATGGCGGGATCGCGATGCTCGTGCAGATCGACGGCCGCGTCGTCTACGAGGAGTATCCGAACAATGGCGCGGCCACGCGCGCGACGGAGCTGGCGAGCGGCACGAAGAGTTTCTCCGGCGTGCTGGCGTTGTGCGCCGTGGAGGATGGCCTCCTGACGCTGGACGAAAAAGCATCCGTCACGCTGACGGAGTGGGCGGAGGATCCCGCGCGCCGTGACATCACGATTCGCGACGTGTTGACCCTCACCAGTGGAATTCCCGGCGGCGAATCCGCGCTGACCACCGGCCGCGTGCCGAGTTATGCCGAGGCGGTGAAGGTGAAAGCGGTCGCCCGGCCCGGCGAAAAATTCAGTTACGGGCCCCAGCCGTTCCAGATTTTCGGGGAAATCCTGCGCCGCAAACTCGCGTCCAAGCCGGAGACGGTGATGGGTTATCTGGAGCGACGCGTCCTCTCTCCCTTGGGCATCAAACCCCCACGTTGGCGGAAGGACGCCGACGGCAACATCCCTCTCCCCAGCGGCGCCGCGCTGACGGCGCGCGATTGGGCGAAGTTTGGCGAGATGGTCCGGCGGGATGGCCAAGGGGTGCTGCCGCCGGGAAAAATTGCCGAGTGTTTTCGCGGGACGAAAACCAATCCTGGTTACGGTCTCACGTGGTGGCTGCCGAGCCAGGGTCCGACCGGTGCGGC
Organism: Opitutaceae bacterium; assembly: GCA_046594805.1. Classification (GTDB taxonomy): domain Bacteria; phylum Verrucomicrobiota; class Verrucomicrobiia; order Opitutales; family Opitutaceae; genus ER46. The sequence continues at coordinate 6,065 of JBKJRG010000039.1, forward strand.
GGTCCCGCGGCAGATGGGCGGTCCCTGGTTGCCGCAGGACACGTGGATGGCCGCCGGAGCCGGTGGCCAGCGGCTGGTCGTCGTACCTTCACTCAAGCTGGTCGCGGTGCGGCTGGCACCGGTGCGAGGAGAGGGCGGGGCCTTCAACGATCCGGCGTGGCTGCGCGCGCTGCTGGAACCGTTGGCGGCAGCACCGCGCGAATAGGGGCGTCGCTTGACGACGCCCGGGCGCAGGAGCGCCCTCGGTATGCGCGGGCGTCGTCCAGCGACGCCCCGACGACCTGCCCGTGGCGCCCGAAGCTTGTCGAACGGGCAAGACTGCAACCACACTCCGATCCCATGCCCTCCAGACCGATTCCTGGCTCGACCGGCGAAGTGCTCACGACTTTGCCGTCACCGTACCTGCCGCACGGCCCGACCGGGTTGCTCTATCTGCCGCGTTTCCTGGCGAAGTGCCGCTACGTGAAAGAGCACGGCGCCTTGCCCGCCAGCTACGCTAAGAACTACAAGCGCGGGCTGGATCGTTTTCTCTGCTCGCACCTCGGCATCGATCCGCCCGCGGTCGAAAAGATCGTGCATGAGTGCATCGACGCCGGGGTGGACGCTCACGAGCGGGATCGGCGGCTGGCATTGCTCTTTCCCGCAGACGTACGGGCGGCAAAATGGAACCGGGAGCTCGTCCAGAAAGGCATGACCGCCGCGGGCCGCGACTTCATGAAAGTGGCGCTGACGGCGATGGGTTGCGCCGATCGCGTGGACGACATCAAGAGCGTGCCGGACTTGATCGATTTTGACGAGGGGCGGATCGAGTAGAAGCAGGACAAGGAAGAAATGGGGAAAGGGCAGAAAGAAGAAACCTCTGTCGGTCGGGCGGAATGTAGTTTCTTCTTTTTGCAGTTTTCCTCCACTTTCTTATTTTCCTCCTCCCATGGTCAAAGGCCAGAAAGTCGTCTGCATCAACGATACGTTCACTCCCGCCATCCGGGCGCTGTACCAGCAGCTGCCGGTGAAGGATAATATCTACACCATTCGCGAGGTTTTTCTCGGACGGGAGAAAATCGTGAAAGGCGGCGAGACGGCCACCGTGGGGCTTTTGCTGGAAGAGCTGAAGAACCCGAAGGATCCGTTTCACCAAGGCGAACAGGAACTTGGGTTTACCTCGGAGCGTTTCGCTCCGCTGAACGAGCTCCCGGACGAAACCGCCGAGGTCGAGGAAGTGGTCGGAGTGGGCGCGTGGGCGCCGGCCTAGTCTGGCCCGAATTTCCCGACGCGCGCCGACCCAGACGCTACTCGATCGTCACCAACACGTCGTAGAAATCCACCGGGTCGGCAACCGCAGACGTCCGGGCCGGGACGGCGATGAATTTGAGTTGGGTGCGGCCTTGGCGCACGGCGTGAAAACGCACCGTCGATCGGCCGGAATCGGCGGCGGGCGCGCCCAGTTCGCTCAGCGGCTGCAGCGCGCGCGTGTCGTTCTGGATGACTTGCCAGACATGGCCCGATACACGCGGAGCGGGCAGCTCGAGCCGCAGCTCCATCCCCAGCCGCGTAGTGATCGCGGCCCGCCGGTTGGTCTCATCGAGGTTGACCGGGGTGAGGCCAACGGGTTTTGGCTTCGCGCGCGTCGCGCAGCCCGAGCCCCCGACGCCAGAGTGTGCGAGCGCGGCAGCGAGGAGGAGACGGCGGAACATGCCGAAGCCTAAAGCGGGTCCCGCCGAAAAGACGAACCGCTTTTCCGGTGGCAGCGCGGGGACACCGCTCCTCGCCTACAGGCGGAGCCGCGATCAAATCCCGCTTGCTCCAGCGTGATAGCATCCGGCTGGGCTCGAGCGCTGAATGGGCGCGCGGATCGAACTGTATCGGGATTCGACCAAGCTGGTCGAAAACGACAACTGGCCGGGAGTGCTCGCCCCCACCTTCGTCAGCGTGGGTGGCTTCGCCTTCATGCCTGACAGTCGTGACGCCGCGCTGTTGGAGTCCGTGGCCGGCGCACGCAGCGTGGTGGCGTCCGGCACGGGCCCAGGGGTGATCCTCGTGGAGGCATACGACGCCGGTGCATTGGGCGGCGCGCGGCTGGCTAATTTATCCGCGCGAAACCGGGTGGGAACCGGCGAAAGCACGCTGATTGCCGGGTTCTCCATTGGCGGTTTCGGATCGATCCGGGTGTTGATCCGCGCGGTCGGTCCAACGCTGGGGGGCGCTCCGTTCGGCGTTCCCGATGTGCTGGCCGACCCGAAGTTGGAGCTTTACGACTGATCTGCGTGAAGGGCGGAGCGGATTTCAAACGGGACGACCGGGAGGATGCTTTTTTGGCCCAGCTCCGGGATGACGGGCATACCTACAGCCGCTTCAGCACGATTACCGAATTACTCGAGGCCGCGCGCGAGCGGCTGATTGAATACCTGCGCACCGACTTCGACACCGAGCTAACCCCACGGCAAACGAGCCTGGCGCACGCCACCCTGCAATCCGCCGCGGCCTTCGAGCGCCAGGCCGTGCCATCGCTGGCGTGGGCGGCGCTCGATCGGGATTTAGCGCGGGAATTGGTGGCGGCGGCTGAAGACAAGGCGGTCGACAAGCTCGAGGCGCCGCAAATGATCGAGGCGCTCTACTCGCGGGGCTATCTCACGCTCGATCAGCCGAGCGGAAAATTTCATCCGACGGCGGCGGCGGTGCTGCTGCTCGCGCACTCTCCCTCGCGGACGTTTGCGCAGGCCCGGCTGCAACTCGACGCGTATGTATCCACCGTGCCGGACGCGACGCCGCTGGACAGCGTGCGTGTCGATGCGCCCCTGCCTCACGGGATCGAGCAGGCGGTGGCGTTTGTCCGGCGCAACACGAGCAGCCCGTTGAAAGTGGAAGGCCTCCATCGGCGCCGGACCGAAACGCTCCCGCCCGAAGTCCTGCGCGAGGCGATCGTCAACGCCGTCGCGCACCGCGACTACGCGATCGTCGGCGCCCGCGTGACGGTGGAAGTGTTTTCCGATCGCGTCGTCGTGCGCAGTCCCGGGTTGCCGGCGGGAGGCCAGTCGCTGGCGCGCATCCAGCAGGGCGAAGCGCCGTCTCGCTCCCGAAACCCCTTGATCGTGCAAGGCCTCACCTGGCTGGAATTGATGGATGATCGCGGCACCGGCATCCGGCGCATGCGCGAGCTGCTGCAACAACGCGGGCTGCCGGCGCCAACCTTTGTCCTGCGCGACGATGAGTTCGTGGTGACGCTGATGCTGGCCGTGGCGCCCAAGGAGGAGGCCGCTGGTGTGTCGCTCCCCCCCGCGCCACCCCCGTCTCCCAGCAAGCCGCCGATGCCCAGCGGGCTTTCGGAGGATCAGATCGCGATCCTCGAAGGCGTGGCGCGCCAAGGGTACGTCACGACGGCTTGGTGCGTTAAGAATCTCGGCATATCGCGCGATACTGCGTGGCGACTATTGCAGGTTTTGGTGCAGAAGGAGTTGGTGGCGCCAGAGGGGGTGGGGCGCGGCATTAAATATCGGGGGAAGGACTCCCTGGCTGGTTCGCAGCCCGGTGGGTGAGCGGCTGCCCTTTCTCGGGATCAGGCGCAATCAGGCGGTAAAGGGTCTCGTCAGGCGTGAATCAGGCGCAAAATTGAAGAAATCGGGCGTAAATCGGGCGCAAAAGCACCTGAACGTCGCCGTAGCGAGGCGAGGATTCTATGGCGGTGGGCGATGGCCGAGCACCGAATCACTGCGCGCGCCGCAGCCGCATCTCAAAGAATTTCTGCCAGCTGCGGCCGTCGACCGAGCGTTCGCCGATCTCCAGCCACTCGCCGGCGGGGAACGTCGTCGTGTAACGGATCGTGCCGCGCGGATGGGTGATTTCCCACTGCCAGCCATCCGCGGTGAGTTTCAACTCGCGCTCACCACTGCTGCCGGTGGCGAGCCAGGATTTGAAGCGATACGTCTTGGTGGTCGGATCGAAAGAGATCACCGCGAGCGTCGCGTGCGCCGGCACGTCCTGGCCGGTCTTGGCATCTTTCGCCAGGAAGTCTCCCTCCACCAAAAGCGCGAGGCCGTCCAGCTTGGCCTGGACGCGCTCGCTGCCGTGGAAACTCGATCGGCCGTTGCCCGTTTCCAGCCAGCCTGAGCCCACCCAGTTGCCCGCCATGTAGCTGAGTTTCGCCATCGCGGCCCGCTGTTCTTCGAGCGCGACGACTGGCGGCAGGGTGGGCGGAGCTTCAGCCGCACGTGTGACCGGAAGCAGCGGGAGGATCAGGAGGACGAGCGTGGCGGAGCGGACAAAAAGAGAACGGAGGGACATGGTCGGGCGGGACGGGGCGGCGCCGCCACGCTGGCTACGGTGCGCCGGAACCGGGCTGATTTCGAGCCCCAAACGACGCCAGCGCAGCTGGCGAGGGCTCTCACTCACGTTGATTCTACTTCAACTTTTTCAGGGCATCAGTCGCGCCCGCGAAGGTCGGATCGAGTTCCAACGCGGCCTCGTAGGCGGCGCGGGCGCCGGGCTTGTCGCCCTTTTTCTCGAGGAGGTTGCCGATCCGCCAGTGCGCCGCGGCGTGGCCGGGTGTGTTGGGCGTGGCCGGCGGAGTGAGGGTCAGGCAGCGCCGGAGCGATGCCAGTCCGCGGTCCAGTTGCTGGCCGCTCAGCGCGGAAATGCGCCCAATCTGGTACAGGGCGGCATAGTCGTCAGGGGACTCCTTCAACACTTCCTGGAACTCCGCGAAGGCCTCGGCGTATTTCTTGTCGCCCAGATACAGCGTCGCGAAGGCAAAGCGGCCGCGCGTCGGATCCAGTTGCTTGATGACAACGGCCTCGGCGGTGGCCTTGTCGGTGCCGCCGCCGATGAAACCTGGTGCCTGGCGGTAAAACTCAAAGAGGCTTTGGTGGGCCTCGACGCTCTTCGGATCGAGCGCGACGGCGCGTTGATATTCCGCGAGGCACTTTTTCGCGAGACCAAGCTGGCTGAACACGGAAGCCTTCTGCGCCTGGCGGCCGTAGATGTCGCCGAGGACGCGGTGACACTCGGCGTTGTCGGGCGCCAGCTTCACCGCTTTTTCCAGGTAGGGCTGGGCCTTTTCCGCGTCGTCCCGGCGCAGCGCGAGGAGACCGAGGTGAAGCTGGGCAGTGGCGTCCTGCGGATCCATGGCGGCGATGGACGCGTAGGCCTGTTGCGCCTCGGCGGATTTGCCGCGCTCGAGGTAGAGCGCCCGGGCGGCGTCCAGCCGGGCTTGGTCCGCCGCGGCCCTCGCCGTGAGGGCGGCGAGGAGTCCAAGGCAAATCACGCCATGGCGAAAACGAGCGGCGGCGAGAATC
>JBKJRG010000194.1:0-8885 GCA_046594805.1 Opitutaceae bacterium
TATCGCCGCACGCTTCCCGCTTGCACACCACTCCCGTAAACCCTTGAAACACCCCGCCTCAAAGTGGCTGGTTTTGATTCGACCCGAAGTGGCTGGTTTTGAACTGACCCGTGACACCATACATTCGTCGCTGCGATTGACGTCCTGCACGCCGCGCCGCAATTCGTGGCTGTGACACGGGTGTTGTAGCCCCTCCGCACGCATGAAGCGGGCGCTCGCGGCGGGGCAAACTGGGGTGATGAGATAAACGCGGACTGGAGCCGCGGCCGGGTGCACGGAGCTAATTTGGCCGCGACGAGGACTACAACCCCGAATTCGGGGCGGCCGAGATCACGGTTGTGACGAGGACTTCGAATGGGGCGGCCAAGATGGAATCATGTCGAGAATTGAGACAAGCCTACTCGCAACTGGGCAAAAAGTGCGCCTCGCAGCAGCGCCACAGCGCATCATGTAGGCATTGAGTCGGTGGCTGGCCGAGCGATTGCAAATGGGCGCCGTCACGTGCGCGAGTTCGCTGTTGCACCGCTTCCAGAGCGCGGGCGCGACGGAACCGAACGTTGAAGACGATTTGTGCCGCGATTCTCGATATGACCCCTTTGCACCATCCGTGGGAATTGGAAGACCGTCCTGCTCGGCTAACCACGCCCACCGCAGGATAGGCGCGCGCGTATTGCAGAGTGATTTTAAGCTGCCAGACAATGTCGCCACGCCAGGACGCTTTTTACGCCTGATGGTCAAGGAGACTTGCCTTCAGCATCGGCGTCACCCCTAGTCGTGACGAAGAACAGCATGAGCGCTATTAACGAGCAAGCGGCGATACACCAGTTTGCAAAAGCAAATCTTAAGTTTCTCACAAGTGCGGAGTATGATAGAAGCGAATATAAGCGACGTCACGCTGGGTTCTTCTACGATCTACATCGCAACAGGTTCGGACGGCCGAGCGTAAAAGACACTCAAATAGCCGTGGTGCAAATATTGCGCCAAACTGGAGTTGCCACCGAAACAATCAAGCAGGTGGTCGAAAGTGCGCCATTTTTCGTAGATTTGGCAGAATCCACTCGAGTTGAACTATACAGTTTCCTGATCGACAAGGAGTACGCCAGCGTTCTTTCCAAAGAAGAACTTGAACGAGTTAAGCAAGTCGGAGCCTATGTTGCATTGGAAGCCTCGAAAGGTAAAGAGATCGAAGAAAAGAAACAGAAAGAGCTAGCCGAACTGGATAAGCAAATTGGTGCCAAACGACAGGAGTATGATGCAATACCGAGCATCTTAGATGACGACGAAGTAACCGAGCCTGAGTACGAGCCGGAACAAGACGACAAAAGGCCGTGGTGGGAGCGCTTTTACTTGAAAGGGAATCCGTTCCCACGGAAGGACGGACTTTCAGCCATTGCCGAGGATCTCTACGAGCAAGTCATAACTCGGACAAAGCCATTTACAGAAACTCTAAGTGCATATTCCAGGAATCCTGACTGCTTGTTCAACACAGGCTTTCTTCTAGCGGGGGGCTACGGGTACGGGAAAACGACGTTTATCGATTACCTAAGTCATTTTTTGATTTATCGGGACGTAATCCCCATCCGTATTACGTGTACACGATGTTCCGCCGACAGTTCTGGCTTTGCAGACTCCTTTTTCATGCGGCTTCGAAAAGAGTTATTCGACGAAGCATCTAAGATCGCTTCCGTAGATAGGAGTTTATTGCACGGGTTAGAACTTGAAGATCAGGTGATCGAGCTATTTCGCTTTATCTGCACCAGAAAAGGGGGGGTAGTCGTGTTCGTTGATGATTACCATAAATACGAATCGCATTTTCCGCAGATTTGGGAATTCTTCGGCACCCTGCAAGTACTGAAAGACAATCTCACCAGAGGCGGCACAAAAGTGGGATTCGTTGTGTCTGGCTTGCCCCAATGGAAGGAAGAGTTACTACGCAATAGTCAGTTGCTTGGGTTTTTGGATGGTCCATCAATTGAAATGCCTCAGATAACATCTGAGTTGGTTTGTGAGATGTTTAATAAACGAATATCGGCATATTGCTACGAAGGCACCCCCCGTCTTATTAAAGCAGATTTTGTCCAAAAACTTGTTCGCGAATTTGACGGGAGAGTGGGGTTCCGAGACTATATAGCAAAAATAGTTGACGAGTTATCGAACAATAATTACGCCATCGTCGACTCTCCGATTGAGATATCAGAGGAGGCCTTAGAAGATATAAGAAAAGCGTTTGCGTCGGATCCGGCCATTGCTCAAAGTATTAACAAGCTTATTTATGGATCTTTGTTCAAGCGGTTCACTCAAGAGCAGGTCGCAAAGTGTCTTGAGTTACTGGTTCACATTGGAATGCAGGGCGGCATTGCAGAGCTAGATCGCGAATTCGTCTCCAATAAATATTATTTCCAAGTGCTCCGCGAGTGCGGACTCATTCAGAAGCAGCGGCTTGGACATACGTCTTCATTGAAATGGAGCATGTCGGGACGGATGAGGCACACAGCAAAAATCGTGTCCGACCGTCACGGCCTGAGCCCTCATGATTACCTCTTAAAACTTTACGCTTACAAGAGCTACGGGAGTGCCGCTCCGTTCAAGTCGGAGCTATCGACTGAGTTTGAAGATTTAAAGCGGTTCTTTGCTCAGCCGGAAATAAACTTACCGGCAGCGGTGGCGGATCTCATTCAGCTCGGCGTCCGGCTTTTTGAGGGTCTCCTGCTCGCTGAAAGTCAAGGCACCGGGGATGCAGGACAACTAGCCCGAGCGAAACAAGCAATCGAGTCATTTTCCAGCGCGTTGTTTCTATTGGATGGATCAGCCGGATATTTTCGCCGGGCGGAAATTTCAAAACTCCGGCAGCAGTGGGGTCTGCACCCCTTATACGACGAATCGATCGCTGAGGCCTTTAACCGGACCGAGGACTACCATCGTGAGAAAGGAATCCAACCATTAGCTTTGGCAATCAAACAGGCGAGGGATGTTATCTATTTTGTCGCGCAGTGCGTGCGGATGGTATTGCAAGACCAGTGCATGGATATCGGCGTTGGCTTGATGTACCGTCCTATCGGTCATACTGAGGACGCAATTGAAATATTTAAAGAGATACGGGCTTCCAGCTATTCTGCTATTCGTGAAGATCATTTTGCTTACGTTAGGAGAATCACGGATTACATCGAGTTACGCTTTCGTTCTTTTTTTTACTTGTCTGGTTCATTGATATTTGGCGCTAATTATTTTGAGCAGTGTCCCCCAGGTATTGTTGCGTATGCATACAGGAATCTCGATGGCAGGGACTCTTTTGTATTGTCAGAAAACAGGTTTAACGGCCTCACCAGAGCTCAATACCGGTCTATCATGTGCGATGGCAACAGTCTCAGGGAGGAAACGCTAAAGCACCTGGATCTGCCTTGGAAGCAGTCGGATTGGGAGCTTTTCGCAGGCATGTTCGTTGAGCAAAATATCCATTCGTCTCACATACAGGTCGAGGCTTTTGATCACAGCCAACGCGCTAAGTATCTCAGATATTGCAGAATGGCCGAAGAGCTAATGGCTGCTATCAACCGCCGGGTCGCCACCTGCCTCTTTGACGGAAGCTTCATCTTGGGCGACTCGGGAATCAAGGTCGCTGACGCTTTTGTGCGATTTTCGTTCAGGCGTGGCGTAAAAACTGAGGCGCGGAGCCATTTGGTGAACGAGTGGCCTAAGGCAATCCAGAGCAACAAGAATGCGGCCGACCACGTAGTGAGTCCGGACGTTTACCGTCGCGTCGTCGAACAAATAGATCATAAACTGGCTGCGTCTCCAGACAACGTGTTGCGCGTTGATTTGCTCAATATTGATTATCTGACGAGTCACTATAGGACGTCTGCTGCTGAGTTGATGACCATTTTAGCCATGAGGATCCATGTCGAGCGAGGCTGGGTGGTGGAGCCGTGGTTTGGCAGCTCGGTGCTAATTCGAAGCAGAACCGAGGGCAGCCGTGCGGTTCCAAACCCAAGTTAGCGGGCCGTCCAGTTGGTCGCCGCGACTGGCGATAGAACTGCCTCAAGCCGCTGCCTCAAGCAATGAAAGCCAGCGCGCAGGGACCTCGTCCCACAGGGGTCTTTCCGTGGTGACACGCTCACCGTCTTACCGCAAACAAGGACCTCCGCGATCAATTTGGGACCGGTGAGCAATCGTCGCCGATGCAGCGTCAGGTTGCGGAGGCAGGCGACACTGCGCCAGCGCATGCATCTTTGATCCGTGCAGGAACGAATGGCGTGAGTTCAGAGGTGCGTGCGTTTAGCTCCGCCAAGCGCTCGTCGCAAAAGCGGCACACGCTCCCAAGCGTTTCAGCTATACTGAGCACACTATCCCGGACGATCGGTGCGGAGAAAAATGCGCGCACATCGTCCTCAATCGACGCCAGCTCTGCCACTGCTGTGCAGGCAGTCTCCCGCTTGGACAGGATCGCTTGGTAGCACTCGTCAAGGTCGCGCAACCATCCAAGCCCGTTCAATCGCGCTTGGCACGTTGCGTAAAAGGTGGGGTCGCTAAGATGTGGTTGCGCGAACAGCCGTCCTTTGAACAGCCGATCCTTGATGGATTCCGGCGTGAACATCTGCTGTCCGATTGGGCCTGCTAGCCGGATGAAGCGACTGACGATCAGCGGGAGGGGGATGTCTTTATGCTTAACGTGCCCCTGAACCTCCATGATCTCAGTTGAAACAATCTCGACAGGGAGCCCGAGCGCCACACACGCCACAGCGTGGGCGGCCTCGTGAACGCGCAGACTAAGGTGGGGTTTGAACATGGACATGCGACGTTGAACTCGGTATGCACGATAAAGTCGAACCACGAGTCAAAGGTGAGCGTCCGAGCGCGCTTTCAATTACCCGCATTTTCGGTGCGAGCGAGCGATGGGTGTCCGGTAATGCAGTCACAAATACGCCTCCAGCCGCCGCTGGAACAGGGGCAGCGCTTCGCACCACGGAGTTTTATAGGCGGAGCGGCTGGACGGGGTCAGGTTTTAAGCCTTTCAGTGCTGAAAGACCACCGCGCACGACTGAAAGACTTAAAACCTGCCCCATCCCAACTTCCTGGAATGAATCAATCAGGGAGGTCGCCTCGCTGGCTGAGAAAGAGGGAAGAAGAATCCTGACGCCGCGAATGGGGGAGATGATTGTCCCCGGCGAGACGGCCACAAGCCCTTGGTGGCGGCGCGAACTGAACCCGGCGGTCGGGCGTCCGGCATCCAACGCAGACCAGACGTCCGGCGACAAGCCCCGCGCGGTCGCAGCACAGGCCGCCGGCAACCCCGCCGCGGCCTACAATTCGCGCACGCGAATATTCCGCCACTGCATGACGAGCGGCACGCTTACGCTGAGGCCGTTTTCCTTGAACCCGGGCTCGCGGCCGTTGAGTCCGTGAATCTGCAGGCCGATGAAGCCACGGGGATGGCTGCGATACGCCTCGTCCAGCACGAGATCCTCGATCAAGTGGCCGTTGACCCAGGACTGAATCCTTGGGCCGCGCGCCACGATGCGCAACTTGTTCCAGCCGTCGTCGATGAAGTGACGGTGCCCCTGCGCCTGCTTTTCCGGCGACGAGAACCAGCCCGTGCCCATCGCTTCGCCGTAGAACAGGCCGGTCGTCGGCTGGCCGGGATACGTGCGGCGGATTTCGACCTGCGGGCCGTTGACCCGGCCCGCGCGCGCGTTGGCGCCGCGAAAATCGCCGTGCGGGCCGCCGGCCGGGTGGGTGACCGGACGGACGGTGCTGCGGATCTGAATCCCGGAATTGGTCACGCGATCGATCATCGCTTCGAGTTCCAGCTCGAAATCGCCGAACCCGCGCGTGGTGCAGAGAAACGAGTTTTCGCTGCCTTCCACGGTGCGCCCGACAATCGCCCCGTCCTCGACCGTGTAGGTGTGCGAGCCATTGAGGTGCACCCAGCCCGCGAGCGTTTTGCCGTCAAAGAGATCAAGCCAGGCGCCGGGGCTGGCGCGGGTGTCCGGGCTCCCCGCGACCGCGGGCCCGGAGTCGGTCGCGGGCAACGCGAACACGACGATCGCGTCGCCGGATTTCGTCGCATTCTTGCCGCCGCCCCCCGCGGCGATCGCGACGTATTGCCGGCCGTCGAGCAGGTAGATGCTCGGCGCCGCATAGCCGCCCGCCGGCAACGGCCACTCCCACAGCACGCGACCGGAGTGCTTTTCGAAAGCGTGCATCTTCTCGTCGGCCGTGGCCGCGATGAAGATCAGGCCGCCGGCGGTCGCGACGGCCCCGCCATAGTTCGGCGTGCCGGTGTGGCGGATCCCTTTCGCGACCAGCTCGGGGTATTCACCGAGCGGCACCTTCCACAGGATGTCGCCTTTCACGAGGTCGACGGCGCTCAACGTGCCCCACGGCGGCGCAATCGCCGGATAGCCGTCCGGATCACGAAACGTCGGATATCCATCGATCGTATACCGCGGCGCCGTTTCGGCCGGCGGGCTCCCCGCGATCTTCTCCGGCGTGGCTCTCAGGAAAGCGAGGAGGGCGTTCAGTTCGGGCAGCCGGAGGAAGTTGAAGCCCGGCATGCTGCCGCGTCCTTGGAGCACAACGGCCCGGATTTCGTCATCGGTGCGCGAGAGCGGCACCAGCGAAGGCACCTGCGGCGGCGTGCCCTGGCGCTCCGCGCCGTGGCACGACAGGCACAGGCGGTCGTAGGTGAACCGGCCCAGTTGCGCCGGAGTCAGCCGTTCGCCGGCCGGCGGCCGGTGGACGGGCCGCAGCCGGTTGATCGTCGGCAGCTCGTTCGCGTTCACGTAGAGGACGTTCAACGCCGGATCGAACGAGCCGCCGTGCCACTCCACGCCGCCGAGATGTCCGGGCAGCGTGATCGTGCCCTGGAGGCTTGGGGGCGTATACAGCGGGCCCGCGACGTGGCGGCGAAACTGCTCGAGCGCGAACGCCCGCGCGCCGGGCGAGAGGTTCGTTATGTCCGCTTCGGTCATGCCTTGCCGGACCAGCGGTGGGGGCTTGAGCGGCACGGGCTGGGACGGATGTGCCTGCTCGCCGGGCACATTCGATTTCGGCACCGGCATTTCGTGCACGGGAAAAACGGGTGCGCCCGTGTCCCGGTCCAGCACGAACGTGAAGCCCATCTTCGTGAGCTGCACGACCACGTCGCGCCGCGTGCCGCCCGTGGTGAGCGTCACGAGCACGGGCGCCGGCGGGTTGTCGTAGTCCCACAGATCGTGGTGGACGGTCTGGAAGTGCCACTTCCGCTCGCCGGTCGTCGCATCGAGCGCCAGCACGCAATTGCCGAACAGATTCTCGCCCGGGCGGAAGCCGCCGTAGAAATCCTCCGTCGGTGAACCGGTCGCGACAAACGCCCAGCCGCGTTTCTCGTCGATCGTGACGCCGCCCCAGGCGTTGGCGCCGCCGTAATTCTCACCCGGCACCCGGCGCCAGGTTTCGGCGCCCGGCTCGCCGTCGCGCGGAATCGTGTGAAAGATCCATTTCAGCTCTCCGGTGATCGTATCATAGGCGCGGATGTGTCCGGGCGCTGCATCGTAGCTTTCATTCACCCGCGAACCGAGGATGAGCAGGTTCTTATAAATCGCGCCGGGTGAGGTCATCTCGACGAACACGTCCGCCGGGTCGACGCCGAGGTTTTCGCGCAGATCGATGAAACCGTTTTTACCAAACGTCGTGATGAGTTCGCCCGTGGCGGCGTCGAGGGCGTACACCCGCTCGCGCACGAAATGAAAAATCCGCGCGCCGTCCGCGCCGCGCCAATAGGTGACGCCGCGGTTCCGCAGCCGGATCACCGTGCCGTTGTTGTGGCGCGCCGGATCGAAAGTCCAGCGCTCGCGGCCCGTGCGCGCATCGAGTGCGACCGCGCGCATGCTCGGCGTGGTGACATACATCGTGCCGTCGACCACGAGCGGGTGCGTGTGCATGTTGGAGCGCGCGGTGGCGTCGCCCGTGCGATACTCCCATACCGGGCGCAGCCGGTGGACGTTGGCGGCATGAATTTGCGCGAGCGGGGCAAACTGCGTCCCGGCGGGATCGCCGCGATAAACGGGCCAGTCGACGGGCGGGGCGGGCTGCCCGGCCGAGAAGCCGGGCAGCGCGATCAGCACGAGGAATGGGAATCGCGGGATTGGTCCGATGAGCGGCAGCGGGGTCTGGCGCATGCGAGGCCCCACCGTAGCCGCCCGAACGCTCGCGTCGAGCGTGCCGCGCGGCGGGCGGAGCCGCGCCGAAGCTATGCCGAGTGGGCGATCGGGACGAGGCCATGTCTGCTGACCTGCCTCCGGCAGCACGTGTCGGGACTGTAGAGAAGGCCGAAAGACCTCAGAGAAGGCCGAAAGACCTCATGCCTTACCGTTTGTCGTTTTCTGGCGGCTGTGCGGCGAACGCACTGATTCGTTCGATCCTTCAATCTCTGAGGGCAGTTAGACCGGAGACGGGAGACAGGGGACAGGGGACAGGAGGCAGACGGCGGAGGGCAGAGGGCGGATGGCGGCCGCCGGAATTCGGAAAGGCTGAACTCCGAACGCCGTTCAAGCCAGAACCCAAAACTCAAAACCTCCACGTCCGCTTGCAGGCGATTAAGCGCGGCGGATCGAAGCGAGAAACGATTCGTCACGTCAGGGTGCGGTGTCCAACATCCACCCATTCGCTTTGCCGTCATGACCACGCCTCCTCTTTCACGTCGTCGCTTCGTTGAATCCGGCTTGACCGGCATCTTCGCTGCCGGGCTCGCTCCTGAGTTCATCGGCGCGCGGCTGCTGGGTGCAGCCGCTCCTTCCAAGCGCGTCACCGTCGGCTGCATCGGCCTCGGAGTGCACGGATTCGGGGTGAATCTGAAGCAGTTTCTCCAGGAGGATGACTGCCACATCGTCGCCGTATGCGATGTCCTC
>JBKJRG010000394.1:0-11159 GCA_046594805.1 Opitutaceae bacterium
GGAGCGGGGAATCTCCCGCTGTGTTCCGGGTGGCCTCAGGGCCAGCGCGCCTCGTTGGGCGCACCACAGCCCGGTGCTCGCTCCGCCAGTCTGAAACCCGTTTCACGGTCCGTTGTATTCTTGGTGATGAGTCCTGCTGCCTTGCTGCTTTTACGAGTTGGCCATGTGGTCAAATGGCCTCGGTCAGAGTTGACCAGTTGTTCAACTTCCCGTGGGGACGGATGAGTTGACCAATTGTTCAACTTTTCTAGTCGGCTCCTGGTTTGGGTCGCTGGCGCCATGGGCGCCGGTCGCTGTGATGTCTCATCCGCGCCCGTACCTTGCCTCAATCGCGAGTGACGAAGTCGGTCAATTTCTCGGCGAGGAGCGAGAGGACATCTTCGGTCGTCATCGTTTCTTCGCGCCTATTCGTCGGGCTCCACACCGCCGCACCCTTCCCGTCGAAGTACGGGTAGAACGTCAAATTACTCAGCACCCGTGGCTCGGCGTGTTTGCCGGAATATTTCGGCTCGCCGACGCGGTAAAGGACGCAATGCAGTTCGGCGTGGGCCGCGACGTTGGACGCTCCTTCCACGAAGCGAATCTCAGCCGCGTAGCGCTTTGGCGCCTGAACGTTCCAGCTGTCTGAATGAGTCTCTTTGGGCGTAAACTTCATCTCGTCGGAACTCAGCGCCGAGAAATAGCTGAACAAAACGGCGCCGAAGCGGGTCGCCTCGGCCCGGAGCCGTTTCACGCCTTCAGTAGAATTAAGCAACCGCTCAGCTTCGCGACCGGCTTTCGTGGTTGCGCCCGCCTGATCGAGCCGCGCCTTGATCTGGTCGAACCTTGACATCGTGCGCTGGCGCTCGGCGCCGCCGACAGCTGATTTGATCGCCTGCACCACGAGGTCGAGGCCTTTGGCGGCGTCGACTGCCACCCGGTCGGCCAGCGTGGGCATGAGTTCGGTAATCTGGGCTGCGGAAAGGTCTTTCCAGACGGGGAGGATCATCTTTTTGGTCGTGGTCTCTAGCGCCATGAGGGCGCCGAGCTCGGCGCGGGCCCATTTCATCCCGAAGAAGGTCGGGCTCAGCACAACGACGCCGTAGTCGCATTCGCTTAGTCCCTTGTTGATCTCCGTCAGGAGGGAATCGCCGAGCGTCATGTTCCGTTCGTCGAGCCAGACGTCAAAGCCTTCGGCTTTGAGGCGCTCGTAGAGTTGCCGAACGAAGTCTTTGTCCTCGGACGCGTGGCTCAGGAAGAGTTTCACGCAAGGATGATAGTGGCCGCGCCGCGGCCGCCAAGCGACGAGTGATAGGGTTAGGAAGGCGGGCCGCCGAAATGCTCAGATTTCTCCCAAGGTACAATTCCCTCCCAGATCGCGATGATTTTCCTCACCTCGAGACTCAACTTTAGCGTCTGGTCCGGGAAGAGCGCTGAAAAATCCCGGACGGCCATGGCCGAGTAGGCGCAGGCAAACCCGACCAGGGTTTGCATCAATTGCTTCGCCTCGTCGTCGCCCGCTTTGAATTCGCGCAGCTGGGAAATCGAGAACGGGGCCGTGTGCGCGAAGGCGGAGCAGTATTTGTAGTTACTGCGGTAGTAATTCTCGCTGATGCCCGCCTTCCGACTGAGTGCTATGTTGTCATCGAGTTTGAAAAATTCGCCTTGGAGGATTCGCTTTTGGTGGCCGAGGGACCGGGTGCGGAAGAATGGATCGGCCTCGACCTTCGCCCGCAGGGCCGCGACCGTTTGCGCGACGCGAGGCAGATGGCGCGAATCGGGAAGCGCCGCTTTGAGCATTTCGTGGCGCTCGAACTCGCAATGATAATTCCACAGGAGCTGTTGGAAGGCGCGCTCTTCCGGCGCCGTGGGCTCGTGGATGAGGTAAACGAGGACATGATAGGCCTCGATCAGACAGCGGCATTGTGTGGCGCCGGCCGAGAGGTCCCACATGGCGAAGCCTTTCACCGGTCCGTAATATGAGCTGCCGGGATTCAGACGGAGGAAGGTCCAGCAGGTGATGGCGACTTTCGCGAAGGCGAGAGAGACTTCCTCACGCCGCCAGGTGGTCGGCATGCCGGTGGTGGCCTGGGACAGGTTGCCCAAGGCATCGGCCAACACCTCCAGTGTCGCGAGATTGGTCACGTCGCCTTTGTCGCGGGGCGGCTGAGGATCGGGCGTGGACATATTGTGATGTTAAAACAAATAACTTCCGGGTGGCCAGCCGGCGCGGATTGCGGTTGGCAATGAGGATGTCGGGAAACGAAACCAACAGGCCCTCGGACGCGGATGAGATTCCGGACCCGTCGGTGCGGGAGGCGGGTGGGGTGATTTCGTGGGCGTGTGGTCGCTACGACGCGGGGATGGAGGAAATGGCACTGCAGATCGCGGTGGCGGCGAAGCCTCTTTTCCACGGGACGGCGGAGACTGAGGCGATTCTTACCAAGCACGACCGGATGGCGCCCCTTGGGCTGCGATCGACGACGTCGTTTGGTTTCAACGGAGGAAACCGCTTCGGCTTCATCATGGTGGCGCCACATAAGCGCGGGTGGCACCCTGAATTGAGTCGCGCGACGCGGCAGGAGGATGTGCCCCTCGAGGTCTGGTGGAAGAAGGAACCGATCCTGGAGTTTAGGCGGGCGACGGCGACGACGCTGACGCGTCAGCAGTTGATACTGGCGGCGACTGGTGACCTTGCGGGCCCCCATTCACTCTCCCGCGAGGACTACCAGTTCCTCGAAAAGGGGATGAGCGCCAAGGTGCAGGTGCGGTTCAAAGGTGAGTGTGCGATGCAGTGGGTGGAGCTCAAAGCGGCGCACCTCGCGATGCTGCGTCAAATCGGGCATGAAATCTTGGCCAGCGAGGATCTCCGGAAGTTGGCGGGTCTTGTTCCCGGCCAGAAAATCCCCGGCAATCCCCTTCCCCATCGTATCGATGTCGATCTGGAGATGGGACGTTACGTGAAAGCGTTTGGCGGGCAGTTGGGGCTGGACCTCTTCGGGCACAATCCTGACTTCGCCAACGCCGACTACGTCTTCCCGCAGGACAACGTCGTCGCGGAATTGAAATGCCTGAGCGAAGACAAGAGCGAGGACGAGGACCTGCAGAAGAAACTGGAGGAGCTGTTCGAATTGGCGATCAAACGAGGATTCATTCCGGATCCGGGTCCCGGGCGGCATGTGCTGGGGAGCAACGGCACCCCGATCGAATTCCAGCGCGAGGTCTACGCGGTTGTCGCCCGCTCCATCAAGCGGCGGCTGGCCAAGGCGAACAAGCAGATCAAGCAAACCAAGGCGCGGTTGAATTTGCCGAACGCGCGGGGGTTGGTGCTTCTGTGCAACGACGGCAATTTCCAGCTGGAACCTGCGCAGTGGGTGCACGCGGTGCGGGTGGCGCTGGGCAATGACTTCTCGTCGATCAATTCGGTGGTGCAGTTCACGGTGAACATGCTCTCGACGACACCGAAGATGGGGCAGCATACGAATCTGTGGATGTCGGGGGAGCGGCCGGGGATTGCGCCGGTGGCGGAGGATTTCACTCACCGGCTGGGTGAAGGCTGGGCGAAGCATATCGGGCAATTGCACAACATGCCGGTGACTTGGAACCAGACTCTCGCGGTGAAGGACATCGAGTCGCTGAAATACGATCGCCAGATCTTCCGCGATCTGGGGACCTAGCGATCGGGTCAGGCGTTTCAATTCCGCGTGCCCTGCCCATCGTCACCGGAAATCGTCCCCACCTTAATCAACGTAGAGTCGAAACGGGGTCAGATTTTAAGTTTTTCAATCAATTGCGCGAGCGATTCCGGCGGCAACTGAAAGACTTAAAACCTGACCCTCTCCGAGGGCTTTTGATCGGCACCGGCCCTGCCCTCAGAGTAAAGCCTCGCGCCTGCCCAGTTCACCGTAGACTCGGCCGCCAATGACATACCAGAAACCAGAACCGTAACAAAAACCGGCTCGACCCCGTTGCCGGCCCCGCCGCCGCACTGAAGCGCACCACCTCCGTTTCGAAACAATGGCTGGCGCAGCGTCTGCAAATGGGCGCCGCGAGCAGTCTCGGCCCGCTGCTGCATCGGTATCGGGCGAGCGGTGCGATGGACCATCCGGCCGTCAAAGCGGTTTTGTCCCAATTCCTGACGTGACCCCTTCGGATCGGCTCCTTCGGATCGGCTCCGCCCATAACATCGGCCGGCCGTCAGTCTCCCTGCTGCCAGGGCGAAGAGGCCGTCAAGGTTTTGCTGTAGATGATTCCGCGATGTCCGTCGACCGGCGTGGCGCCCAAAGAAATCGAATAGGCGTGGGCTCCTTCCTGTGGCCAGCCGCCAAGCCGGTGTTCACGGCCCTGGTTGCTTTCATCCATGATCGCCCAGATCGTGCCGCCGCCATAACGGAGGTTAAACGAGGCGATGGCAGGAATCGATCGCGCCAGTTCGGCCGCCGCGGGGCGAAAAATTGGGTCCCAGTCCATGCCGACCGTGACCCGCGAATGCACGCTGCCGGTCAGCACAACGAGTTTTGAACGGGGATGTTGCGTCGCCGCCTGCGCGAGGCGTTCGGCCATTTCGGTGTCGCGCGCCTGGCTCGACTCCGCCGTGGAGGTATCGAAACACACCACGCCCGCGATTTTTTCGGTGCGCAGTGCCCGCAGCAGTCGCGCCATGGCTCGGCTCGTTCGTCCGTCTTTCAACGGCGATTTGAAAAACGTCCTGGTCGCGAGAATCTCCGCTTCGCCCGTGCGCAGGAACTCGTCGATGGCCGCTTGATCCCGATGGGTAAGCTCGAGGCCGACGACGGGTGGAGCTTCATGGCGTGCAACCAGCCGGATGAGCCCGAGAAACAATCTCGGCGCCTCGTTCGAGCCGTGCATTTCGCCCAGCCACACGACGCGCTCGGCGGCCAGGGCGGTGTAAGCGCCATCGGGGATATTTTCCGGTGCGTCGAACTCAATCGCAGTCGTGCCTTCCGTCGACGGCACCACTCTCCGGGGTGTATCTCCGGCGCGGATCGCAGGTGCGAGCAGCAATCCGGTGAGCAGCCAAAACGGGTTAGGCGAAGTCATGGCGTGGAATCTTGGCGGCCAGTTGCTCGAAGGGGCAAAGTCTGCCGGAGGAGCATCGAACACCTCAAGGAGCATCGAACATCTCAGGCTTCACCCTCACCCTGTTTGAGGCGTGCGAGCAGGACGGTGACGGGTTCGGAAGGTTTGCGGCGAGTGAGGCCGAGGTGTTTGCTCACGGAGGCGAAAGAAGGTAGGCAGTGGTGAGGCTGAAGCCTGAGGTTAGACGCCTGTGTGAGGTGTTCCCAGTCATCGATCTTGTCACAGAGGGCACGGAGCGCAGCCCACGGAGAACACGGAGCAGACAAAGGCATTCGGGCTTGGATCCAAACCACGGCTCGAGGGATTGGCTCCGTGCCCTCTGTGTCATCTCCGTGTCCTCCGTGACAAAGGATTGAACCGGAGACCGGAGACCGGAGACCGGAAACGGGAAACGGGAAACCGGAAACGGGATAATTCGGAAACGCCGAACGCTAATTCCAAACTCCGAACGCCCTCTAACCCAAAACCCAAAACCCAAAACTCAAAACCGCCCGCTCCGGCGCTGCCCCGCTATTCGGGCCTCGGGGCTGCGAGTTTCTCCCGGGCCCATCCCAGGTATTGGCGCACGTGCTGGTCTTCGAGCTCGAGCTGTTCTGCGGGCGAAAGGCCGGTGGTCCGGGGCAGGGGCTGGCGCGGGGGATTCTGCTTCACGCGCGCGAGGGCGGCGGCGAGCGGCGCGGCTTTCATCTCATCGAGCGTCGCCCAATACCCCGGTGTCAGGCAGGGAATCTGGAGCGGGTCGCGCGTGATCATCTCCAGGTGGAGCGCCACGCCGGGTTTCGCCTGGCGCAGCGTCGCGATCATGCGCGGCAGATCGAGGAAGCCCTCGCCGATCGGCACTTCGCTCAGCAGGAAGCCGTCGGCGTATTCCTGCACGGCCATGTCCTTGACGTGGGTCGTGACTGCGAAAGGCGCGAGCGCCTCGACCACGGCATAGGGGTCCTCGAGCAGCGCCAGGCTGTTGCCCGTGTCGACGCAGGCGCCGATCCATTCGCTGCTGATTTTGCGCAGCAGCTCCACCAGCTCCGGGGCGAGGAAATCCTTGTGGTTCTCGATCGCGAGCCGCACGCCGTGCTTTTTCAGCACGGGCTCCGCCAGCGCGAGCGAACGGGCGGCGCGATCCTTGAAAGCCTGGACGTCCGCGGCTGACTTCAACGACTCGTAGCGCCGGGTGCCGAGGACCGTTGTTCGCGCCACGGTGGCTCCGGCGGTGCGCAACGCCTTCAACTCCGTCTCGAAACGCGCGAGGTCCGCGGCGTCTTTGGGCACGTTGAGCTGGCTCTCGAAGATCATGCCCAATTCCTCGGCGCGGGCGCGGATGCGCGGCGCCTCTTCACGTTCATCGGGCCGGATCACCACCTGCACGCCCGCCGCGTCGATCCGGTGGGCGTATTCGAGGAACGACAACGCGCCGAGGAACTTCGCGTCGCGCTTACGATCCCGCGCCGCCCGCCAGGCGAAGCCGTAAGAGTGCATGCCGATTCCGAATGGGCTGCGGCCCGCAGGCGTGGCCGCGGCCAGCGGGCGGGCGGTGACGGCGGCGCCGCCCACCGACACTGCGGCGGTTTGCGCCACGCGTTTGATGAACTGGCGCCGCTTCATGGGGTGGGCGGATACTCGCGGGATTCGCCCGGGAGGCAAACGACAAGTTGTCCGGGCGGCTGCGGCGCGCCCGGCCGCGTTTTATCGTAACGATAATTCGAACGAACCGGGGCGGGGGCGCCCCGGCCCCATTTTATGAAGGGGTAATAGTCTGTGCATTTATGCAGAGGAGCAACGCGGGCGTGTCCGGTCTTGCCGGAACCGACCGGGGCGTCAGCGTCGATCGCATGCGTAACTTGCTGCGCGCCGGAGTGGCATTTTTCTTCGCCCTCGCCGCGGGCGCTGCCGAGCCGCTGCCGGCGGGCCGTGGCCGGGTCGAGATCTCGTATGGCGGGGCGCCCCTCACGCTCTTCACGTACAAGCCGGCCGCCTACAAGGATGGGCCGCTGCTCGTGGTGTTTCATGGCGTGGTGCGCAACGCAGAAAACTACCGCGCTTTTGCGATTCCGATGGCGGACCGGTTTGGCGTCATCCTGGTGGCGCCGCTGCTGGACGAGCAGCGTTTTCCCGAGGAGTGGTACCAGCGCGGCGGGATCCTGGCCGCCGATGGCAAGGCGAAGCCGCGGGAGCAGTGGATGTTCAACGTGGTGCCGGCCATGGTGGCCGACGTGCGCGCGCGGGAGCAGCGGCCGACGTTGCCGTATTATCTGATCGGGCATTCGGCGGGCGCGCAGTTCCTGGTGCGGCTCGCGGCTTATGCGCCCGGCGACGCGCGGCGGATCGTGTCGGGCAACGCCGGTTCGCTTTTGTTCCCCAGCCGCGAGCACGAGTTCGGTTACGGGCTGGGCGGACTGCCGGCCGGGTTGAGCGACGATGCGATGCTGCAACGGTATTTTGCCGCGCCGTTGACCCTGTATCTCGGGACGGGCGACACCACTCCGCGACGGCGATTTGACGCCAGCGAGGCCGGGATGAAACAGGGTCCGCACCGGCTGGCGCGCAATCGCGCGTGCTTCGAGCTCGCCCGGAAAATGGCGAAGGAACGCGGCTGGCCGTTCAACTGGCGCAAGGTGGAAACGCCCGGCATCGAGCACGACGCGGCGGCGATGTTCGCAGCGAACGAAGTGGACGACGCGTTGTTCGGGCCGAAATAATCTGGCAGGCATCCCCTCGCTGGCGCCGTCCCCTTCGTTACGCGGCCGGACTTGGTTGTAGGCCAGCTCGCTGAGCCGTATCCATTCAGTCGGGCACGAATCTCCTCGTGCTTTTGAATACTGAAAGGTGACCCCGTAGGCCAGCTCGCTTGCGAGCGCTTTCCAGTGCGCGCGCAAGCGCGCTGACCTACGTCGGTCTGAATAGATACGGCTGAGCTGGCGGATTGAGTGACGATTTACGAGCCAGGTCGGCGACCTGGCCTACAACCAGACAAGCGGCAGATGTGCGGTTGCTCTCGCCCAAGACCCAAGGCCCAAGATCTAACACCCAAGACCGAAAACCTACTTCGCCAACTGCTCCCGCAACCATCCGGGCCGGTTGGTCGTGATTCCGTCCACGCCGAGCTTCACCCAGTGCTTCGCCACTTCCGGATCATCCACCGTCCAGACGTGGAGCTTCAGGCCGGCGGCGCGAATTTTCTTCACGGCGGCTTCATCGAGCGGCCAGTTGAAATTCAGGTCCAAGCCGTCGAAATTGGCGGCTTTGCAGTCGGCAATCACTTCGTCGAGCGTGGGCGAGCGCTTTTTCTTCGGGTCGGTGTTCGGCCGGTTCAACAACCAGAGACATTCGTAACGCGGCAACCGCTGCTTGGCCGCCTTCAGCCCTTCGTAATTGAAGCTGATGATCACGGCCGTTTTCTCGCTTATTTTCATCCGGGCGAGCGACTCCGCGAGCGCGGGGACAACTTCCGCGCCGATTTTGGGTTCGATGAAAACCCGCTTCCCGGCCGGCACCGTCGCGAGCAGCTCGTCCAAGGTCGGCACTTTTTCTCCCGCGAACCTGGCGTCTTTCCAGCTCCCGGCGTCGAGTTGCTTGATTTCGGCGAGCGTGAGCGTCGCCAGCATCGCATCGCGCGTCGTGATGCGCTTGGCGTTCGGGTCGTGCATCACCGGCAGCTGGCCGTCCTTCGAAAGATGGATGTCGAGCTCCAAGGCGTCCGCACCTTGTTTCCAAGCGAGCTGCGCCGCCGTCAGCGTGTTCTCGGGCGCATCGAAGGAGGCGCCGCGGTGTGCGACGAACTCGACCGCCCCCAGCGGGAAAACCGTCCCTCCGGAAAAAACCACGGCAAGCAACACGGCAGTCAGGGCGGAACGGCGCATGGTTCGCGAGAAAACCGACCCTCACCGATGGAGCGAGCGAATTCTCCCCGGCGTAAGGCAGGCTCCCATGCCGCAATTGGAAGCATCCCTACCGTACCCGACCGGCTTGCTTCTAAATTGGGAGGTTTTGGAAGATTTCCTAAAAGCGACTTGCGCGAGGCGGACACCAGTCCAACTCTGCGAAAGATTTGCCTTCAACCAACACCGCACCCGCCATGGCTAACGCGAACACCGAGCTGGGTTACAACACCAAGATTGAGGGCGAGGTCATGGTTTCGCGGGCCGATTCCATCATCAATTGGATCCGGACCAACTCCATGTGGCCGATGCCGATGGGTCTGGCCTGTTGCGCGATCGAGTTGATGGCGGTGGCCTCGAGCCGGTTCGACATCGCGCGGTTCGGCGCCGAGGTGATGCGGTTTTCTCCCCGCCAGTCCGATTGCATGATCGTGGCCGGCACTGTCACCTACAAGATGGCGCCGCATCTGCGCCGGATTTACGACCAGATGGCCGCGCCCAAGTGGGTCATCGCGATGGGTGCCTGCGCCAGCACGGGGGGGATGTACCGCAGCTACGCCACCCTGCAGGGCGTCGATCGCATCGTGCCGGTCGACGTCTACGTGAGCGGCTGCCCCCCGCGGCCGGAAGCGCTGCTCGATGCCTTGATGAAGCTGCAGGCCAAGGTGAAACGCGAGCCATCCGCCCACCAGCTGATGTCGGCCTAGGAATTTGCCAGCGTGATGCTCTCGCTCTGCCCACCTTCCAGAACCAGTCCGGCATGCGTCCCTGCCATCCCGGCAAATTCCTGAATTTTCCGGAGCACAAAACTCATGGCGTCCGTCAGTGAACCTTCCAGCGCTATCGCCCCGTCGGGGGCTCAGCTCCGCAGCGAGGATTTGATCCGGTTTCTGCAGAGCAAAAACCTCGCCGCCACCGACCGCCCCAGTGCCGACCATCCGGCGCTCAACGTGCCGGTCGCGGACCTCGTCGGCGTGCTCCGGCATTTGCGCGAGGAGGCGGGTTTTGATTTGTTGATGGACATCACGGCCATCGACTGGTCGGAGGGCGTCTCGCCGCGGTTTACGGTGGTCTACCACCTTTATTCCACGACGCGCCCGGGAACGTATGTCCGCGTCGCGGCGAACTGCCTCAACGATCTCGAACCCTCCGCGCCGAGCCTCGTGTCGCTCTGGCCCGGCGCCAACTGGCATGAACGCGAGTGCTACGACATGTTCGGGATCAAGTTCGTCGGGCATCCGGATCTGCGGCGGATTCTGATGTGGGATTCCTATCCCTATTTCCCGCTCCGGAAGGATTTCCCGCTCGCCGGGATCGAAGTGCCGCTGCCGGACGCGGAAGTGGCAGCAGAAACCGGCACGTCCGTCGTCGCCGCCCCGATGGCAGGCGGCCCGTTCGTCGCCGCTCCCGGTGAAATCAACCTGACCGAAGCGGAGCCGCGCGCGAAGGACGAAAGCTGGAGCGATCGCCGCCCCCAGCCGGGGCAGACGGAACTGAAGCAGGTGAGGGATTAAACGGATGAACCGCCCGCGAATCACGCGAATGCACGCGAAGCCAAACCCAGCTCCTGAATCATTAGCGTCGATTCGCGTGATTTGCGGGCCACTCCGCTGATGGCCACCGAGTTTTCATTTCCCGACACCGCCGGCCGGAGCGCGGCTGCCCGCCCACCCGCGGGTGAAGCCACGACGCCGGAATTCGAGACGGAAAAAATGTCGCTCTCGATGGGGCCGTCGCACCCGTCCACGCACGGCGTGCTGCGGCTGCAGATGGAGCTCGACGGCGAGCTGCTGACGAAATGCGACCCGGTGCTCGGTTACCTCCACCGCGGCGACGAGAAGATCGCGGAGAACATGACCTACAACCAGTTCGTGCCTTACACGGACCGGCTGGATTATCTGGCCCCGCTGGCGAACAACGTCGCCTACGCCATCGCAGTCGAGCGTCTCGCCAAACTCGAAGTTCCCGCACGCTGTCAGGCGATTCGGGTGGTTTCGTCCGAGCTCGCACGCGTCTCTTCCCACCTGCTGGGTTTGGGGGCATACGCGATCGATGTGGGAGCCTGGTCGGTTTTTCTCTACACCTTCACCGAGCGCGAAAAGCTCTATAAGCTTTTTGAGGAGCTCACCGGAGCCCGCTTCACGACGAGCTATACGCGCATTGGAGGCGTGGCTCGCGACGTGCCGGCCGGCTGGCTCGAGCGGG
>JBKJRG010000616.1:0-5502 GCA_046594805.1 Opitutaceae bacterium
GGAATTTGAGGGCACCGTCGAGGCGCGGCCATGCCATTGGATGAATGCCGTCGTGGCGCCCGGTGCGGAGGACTGGTTGATCGGGAAGGGTGGTCTGCGCGCGAAGGTGCTGACCGATGGCGAGCTCAGCGCTGGTTCCGCGGAATTGTGGCTGATGGCCGAGACGCTGGAGCTGCCTTTGGAGGAGCCGCGGTTTCCAACCGCCGCGATCCATGCGATCGCCCGGTCTGGGGCGGTCAGGAGACCGCCCCTCCGTCGAGGCTCTTTTTTTCCAGCGCGGCCTTGGCCCAGGCGACTCCGGTCGCCTCGTCGCTGAACGCGCCGTCGAGCTGGGCTTCAAAAGCCGCATCGAGGATCGGTTTGAACGCGGGCCCCGGAGGAAGACCAAGCTGCATCAGATGTCGTCCGAGGACAATCGGCTTGGGGGCGGAATCGGTGAGTGCAAGTTCGTGCGCCTTGGTGCGAAGTTGCGCAATCAGCGCGTGGATTTCGGGCGGGTGCAGGGGAGGGCGGCCGCGCGCATCGGCCGTCATGACCAGCGCCAAATCGTCAATCGTCGCCGGCGCAAGCTTCCGCGCCAGCCGCCGCACCTGGGCATCGGAGAAGTTGCCGCGGTGACCGTGATGATGGGCCAGATGGTGCACCACCAGCGCCTCGACGGGCGCATCATGGTCCAGGGGAGCGCCGATGCGCCGCAAAAAAGCGACGGCCAGTGGGCCGCCGGCGGCTTCGTGGCCATTGCTGGTCCAGCGCAGCGCACCATGCTTTTCCGTGCGCTGGGTGGTCGGTGGCTTGCCGAAATCGTGCGCCAGCACCGCCAGCATCAGCACCGCCCGTCGACGTGGTTCAGCGGTCTGCCACTCCTCGAGTTGGGCCAGCGCGTCCACGCAGTGCTGGGTATGGGTGAACACATCGCCTTCCGGGTGCCATTCCGGTTCCTGTTCCGTGCCGCGCAGCGCGGCCAGTTCCGGGAAATGCCGGAGCCAGTCTGTTTCCTCGAGCACCGCGAGCCCGCGGGCCGGATGCACGGATTTCTCCGCCCATTTCTGCCACTCGCCCCACACGCGCTCGACCGGGAGTTGGGCAAACGTCCCGGCCATGGTGCGGCAGAGCGCCGCCGTTTCCGGCGCGAGCGTGAGGTCGAACCGTCCCGCGAGTTGCATGGCGCGCAACACCCGCAGCGGATCCTCGCTGAATGCCGCGCTGGTGTGCCGCAAAAGCCGGGCCGCGAGATCGCGCCTCCCGCCATGCGGATCGATCAGCTCTCCGGAGAACGGATCCACCGCGATCGCGTTGAGGGTGAAATCGCGCCGCGCCGCCGCATCCGCGTCGTTGAGCATCGGCTCGGGTGCGATGGCGAAGCCGCGATGGCCGGCGCCGATCTTGGACTCCCGGCGGGGCAGTGAAAAATCGTACTCGGCGCCGGTCTCCTGACTCCGGACTTTGATCACCCCGAAGCTGCGACCCACGACGTCGGTCGAGCCGAAGGGCGCGAGTGCCCGGTGCAAGGTCTCGAAATCCACCCCGCCCACCTCGATATCGACGTCCTTGGGTTTCAAACCCAGCAACCAGTCGCGCACCCCGCCGCCCACGAGTCGTGGTCGGCCGACGCGACGGAGGGCTGCGAGGATCGCACGCAAATCCTCCGGCAGTGGCAGATCGCTGCTCATGCCGCCCTATCCTTGCCCAAGCCTGCCAATGCGGCCAGCAACCAGCCTAGCATCAATGCAATGCCCCCAAATGGTGTCACGGGGCCAAGCCAGCGCGGGCCGCCCAGCGCGAGGGCGTACAAGGAACCGGAAAATACGATGATGCCCAGTGCCCAGCAGCCCGCGGCCCATCCCATCCGGCGCCCAGCGGCCCCGGGGTTAGAGCGCAGCCAGGCGGCGGCGCCGAGAAGGGCGAGACTGTGGACAAGGTGATACCGGGCCGCGGTTTCCCATGCCCGCGTCATCCCCCGTGCCGAGAGCGAGGCCTCGAGCCCATGCGCCCCAAAAGCGCCCAGCCCGACCGCGGTCAGCCCGAAAAGACCGGCAGCGAGCAAAGCGAAACGCGCGGACTGGGCGGACGGCATCATGCAGGCAAAATTCGCACATTGACCCGCGGAAACAAGACCGGAGGTTTTTGCAGGGCAGAAACCTGGTTGGTATTCCCGGTTGGGGCGGAAAACTCGGTTGACAGCGCCTCTTTAGACCTTAGCTCTTGGCCTCTTTTCGCATGAAAACGTTCCTCGCCAAGAAGGAGACAGTGGAAGCCAAGTGGCATCTGATCGATGCCGAAGGGGTTCCGCTCGGTCGCCTCGCCGTCAAGGCGGCCAACCTGATCCGCGGCCGCCACAAGGCAACCTACACTCCCAGCATCGACACCGGTGATTACGTGATCGTGATTAACGCGCAAAAGGTCGCTCTCACCGGCCGCAAGGAAGTGCAGAACGAATACATGTTCTTCTCCGGCTTCGTCGGCGGCGAAAGCTACCGCAAGATGTCCGTGATGCGCGAACGCCACCCGGAGTTCATCATCGAGCGCGCCGTCAAAGGCATGCTGCCGAAGAACCGGATCGCCGCTGACATGCTGAAGAAGCTCCGGGTCTTCGCCGGCCCCACCCACACCCACGAGGCCAACAGCCCGCAGAAAATCTCCGTTTGATTCCTGATCGCCCATGAGCGCTGCCACTCCCGCCAATATCTTCCTCGGCACCGGTCGTCGCAAGACCTCGACCGCCCGCGTGCGCCTTTCCGAAGGCACCGGCAAACTTTCCGTCAACGGACGTGAATTCGAGGATTATTTCTCGCACGAAAATTTCGCCAAGCAGGCCTACGCGCCGCTCCTGACCGTGGACATGCGCGAAAAGATCGACGTGACCGCCAATGTTTCCGGCGGCGGCGTTTCCGGCCAGGCCGGCGCGGTGGCGCACGGGATTGCCCGCGCCCTCCAGAAGCTGAATGCCGAACTGCGTCCCGCGCTCAAGAAGGCCGGGCATATCAAGCGCGATCCGCGCGAGAAAGAGCGCAAAAAGGCTGGCCAGCCTGGCGCCCGCAAGCGCTTCCAGTTCTCGAAGCGCTAAGGTTACTCGCCCACGCTTTCTTCCGTCCTTTCGACGCCGTCCGCTTGCCAGCGGGCGGCGTTTTGTTTTGGGCGGCGTGCTCAACCCGCTCGCGGGTGAGCGGGTTGGGCCGCGCTCCTTTTGGAGCCGGCCGGTACCGTGGATCACCCTTTATGACATCGGAATGGGTCAGGTGAACGCGGTTGGCCCGCGCCCTGCTTAAGTCGGATCGATTGCCCTCATGGGCCGTCGTCGATCCAAGAACAAAACCAATGAAGAACAAACTCCTCCTCGTCCTCGCGAGTGCCCTCACCATCGGCTCCAGCGTCCGCGCGCAAACCCCTGCTCCCGCGCCTGAGACGCGTGGCACGCCTGCAATGCCCCCCATGCCTACCATGCCCGGTATGCCGGCCGCGCCTACGTCGCCTTTCACCACCTATGGCTGGGTCGAAGTTGGTGCGACATTCAACAGCAAGCAACCTGACGATAGACAAAACTTCGGGCGGCTGTTCGACGACCGGGCCAACGAAGTGTTGTTGAACCAAGTGGTGTATACCGCGGAGAAAGTGCTCGCGCCCAAGCCCGGCGAATCCGACTGGGGCTTCAAACTTCAAGGCATGTTCGGCACCGATGCGCGTTTCATCCATTCGCACGGCCTGCTCGATAACGCCTCCAACAAGATGCTGCAGCCAGACATCGTCGAAGCGTACGTGAATTTCCACCTGCCGGGCATGACCGACGGCGGTTTGGACTTGAAAGTCGGGAAGTTCGTGACGCTCGAGGGCGTGGAGACGATCGACCCGCGCAATGACCCTTTCTACTCCCATACTTACATCTTCAATTTCGGCATTCCGTTCAATCACACCGGAGCGCTCGCGGTGCTCCACGCCACCAAGCAATTCGACCTCTATGCCGGCATCACGCGCGGCGTGAACACGTCGATCACGGATAACAATCACTCGCTTTCCTTCCACGGCGGCATCGGTTTCACGTTGGTGGAAGGGAAGCTGGTGGGCCTCCTCAGCACGCACATCGGGCCGGAGACGCCGAAAGACAATACGAACTTCCGCTATCTCACCGATCTGGCGGTCACCTACAATCTGTCCGCCAAGGAATCGCTCATCACCGACCTCAATTACATCCAGGACGATGCAGCCAAGGCCAAGGGTTACGGGATCGCCCAATATTACCTGCACAAAGTGAGCGACACCCTCACCGTGCAAGTCCGCGGCGAAATCTGGAAGGATCGCGATGGCTTCTACGTCGCACAGTTTGGCAACAACGACGACGTCATGAACGCCCTGCGCGGCAAGGCGATCAATGATCCTCGCACCGTGGGCGGCGGCAGCACCACCTACAGTGCACTCACCGTCGGCCTGAGTTTCAAGCCGGCCATGTCGAAACCCTTTGCCGGTCTGATTATTCGGCCCGAGTTGCGCTACGATCGGTCGAGCAGGACGAAGGCGTTCGTCGATTCGAAAGAGAAGTCGCAGTTCACCTTTGGCGTGGATGCAGTGTTGACGTTCTGATATTTCGTCAGATCCGCGGTAGCAGCGAGCGGCGCGCTTTTCAGCGCGCCGCTCCAACTGTAGACACTTCAGGCGCGCGTCACTGTGCGCGGGCCTTGTTCTTTGGCGTAGCAGCAGGCGTCTCTTGCCTGCTGGCATCGAACTCGACAGGCAGGGACGCCTCCCGCCACACGTGACACGAGATTAGGCCCTCGACTGTTCCGGTCGCTCAAAAAATCAAACTGGAGTCCTGCTTGGTGCTGGGCGAAGGTAACCCGCTATGAAAGTCGGCATCGTTGGCGCATCGGGCTATTCGGGCGAAGTCCTCGTCCGGCTGCTGCTTGGGCATCCCCGGGTGAAGCTGGCCGCCGTGACCTCGCGCACCCATGCGGGCAAGCCATTGGCCAGCGTCATTCCATCGGTCAGGGGCGCGGATCAGGGTTTGAAGTTCACTGATTCCGACCCCGCCGCCCTTGCGGCCACCGACATCGATCTTTTCTTTCTCGCGCTGCCTCACGGCGCCGCGGCCACCTATGCGAAGGCCCTTGTCGCCGCCGGCAAACGCGTCATCGACCTGAGCGCGGACTTCCGGATCGCTGAGCTGGCCACCTACCAGAAATACTACGGTGAGCACCACGCGCCCGAATTGCTGGCGGGCGCGCGCTTTGTGCTGCCCGAGCTCACGCCGCCGGGTTGGAAAAAAGAGGCGAAGCTCATCGCCGCGCCGGGTTGTTATCCAACGAGCATCCTGGTCCCGCTCGTGCCGCTGCTGAAGGCCGGCGTGCTCACGCGCGAACACATTGTGGTCAATTCCTACAGCGGCGTCAGCGGCGCGGGCCGCAAGGTCGAGGAAACCTTCCTCTTCGTGGAACGTGCGGAGAGCGTGAAAGCCTATGGCCTCGTGCAGCACCGGCACCTGGCGGAGGTGGAGGAACAACTCGCGCTTCACAC
>JBKJRG010000417.1:0-3007 GCA_046594805.1 Opitutaceae bacterium
GTGCACTCGGATGGTCGCAGTGAGTCGAAGGCCGATTACGTGAAGAACCTGATGGCGGGCGACACGGCCTACACCGACGCCCAGACCTCCGGGGTAAAGACACTCGAGCCCGCGCCAAATGTCGTCGTCGTCATCGGTGCGCAGCAGATGAAAAAGCGGCTGGGCGCGACCTGGTCGGAGATCAAGCTTCGCTATATGGCGGTGTGGCGAAACGAGGATGGCACGTGGCGGATGTTCGCCTGGCAGTCGATGCGGCCGTCGGGGAACAGCGTGGTACCGGCGAAAAAGTAAACGTTGAGTGCGCCGCGCTGCCGCGGTTCGGCAACCGCCGTTCCGTGAGTGCTTCGCTCAAGCCAGGGAAGGAGCGGCGCTTTCCAAGCGCCGGCTGACCCATCCGATTCGTCAATGCAGCGTGGGATTGCCAAATCACCGGCTGCCCGATACTCCAGAATCACCCCCCGGCCGTTTCTGAAGCGGCATTCCCCGGCTTCAGCTCTGGTCTGCGCCGCGGCGATCCGACCCGTCTGCGTCGAGTGGAAACGCGCTTCGTGGTAAGATCGCCGAATGACGCCGAGGGCGGGGTGACTGGATACACCTATCGCTGGAACGACGCCCAAACGGATGCGACGCTCGTGCCCATTGGCAACTGCGCCCAATGCCACCGGCCAGGCATCGCTGGCGTTGGAGCGTTCGAGCTCCTCGCGAACGTCGGTGCATTCGATGCCCGCGCCAGCTCACCTCTTTCGCTCACCGGCATCGTCGTCGGCCCGCTGAGTTTTCCGCTCACCGACCCTGCGCACCGCGTGCTGGTGCCCGGCGCCCCTGCGTTCTCACAGCTCCTCGCACGGTGAACAACTCGACCGGCGTCCCAATGGTGGAAGTATTCGAGGTGCCGTGACCGGATTTGCGCGTGGCAGGCGAGCCGCGGCGTTATGCCGGCGAAGGGACTGGAAGGTGGAGCGCGTTGTCCCCAATGCGCTTTGCTCCTCCACCCAACCAGCGCGTTGGGGTCAACGCGCTCCACCCTGAAAACTGGCTACTTTGCGCCCGGCACGACGCTGGTCCACCAGTAGGCCTGAATCATCACGAGGATGCCGACGAGGATCGCCAGCGCGATGCTGTGCCAGAAGACCGAGCGCAGGATCGTGCCGGCAGTGGGACTGTCGGGACGGCCGCCAGTGGCGATGCTCGCGACGACGATGCTCTGCGCGTCGATCATCTTGCCCATCACACCGCCGGAGCTGTTCGAGGCGCACATGAGGATGGGCGAAAGGCCCAGTTGCTCGGCGGTGACCTTTTGCAGGTTGCCGAAGAGGACGTTGGACGAGGTGTCGCTGCCGGTCAGCGCGACGCCCAGCCAGCCAATCAGCGGGGAGAAAAATGGAAACCACCACCCGGTGCCGGCCATCGCGAGTCCCATCGTCGTGTCCGTGCCGCTGTAGCGCGTGGTGAAGCCCAGCGCCATCATGACGGAGATGGTGAGCAGCGAAACGCGCACGCGCATCAGCGTGGCGCCGTAGATCTGGAGCGCCCGCCGCAGGCCGACGCCGAGCGCGATGACGGACGCGATGCCGGCCAGCAGGAGCGCGGTGCCCGTGGCGGAAAGCAGGTTCAGGTTGAAAACCGCCTTCTCCAGCGTTGGCGCCGGCGCGACGGGCGGAACTTTTTCGACCGCGAGGTGCAGCGCGGGCACCGGGAGCTGCGGCGCATACCACTGGTTGAGCTGATCCTTCACCGGCTTGATGCCCCAGGTGAAAACGAAGCCGGTGAGGAAAATCCACGGCAGCCACGCTTTCCAGGCCGGGGCGCTGCGGACGCCGGCGGCGCGGGCCGCATCGCCGGCTTTGGCGCGCGCCGTGTCGGCCAGGGCGGCGGACGCGTTGACCGACTCCGATTTGGGCTGCCAGAAGCGCATCAACACGACGACCGCGATCATCGAGACGGCGGCGCTTACGATGTCGACCAGCCACGGACCATGAAAATTACTGATGAGAAACTGCATGAACCCGAACGTCCCGCCCGCCACGAGGCAGGCTGGCCACACCTCAATCATCCCGCGCCAGCCGACCTGTGCCGCGACGAGCCAGAACGGAACGATCAGCGAGAAGAACGGCAGCTGCCGGCCGACCATTGCGCTGAGATCCAGCAGATCGAGCCCGGTCAGTGGCGCCATCGTCGTGAGCGGAATACCCAGCGAGCCGAATGCGACCGGCGCAGTGTTGCCGATCAGCGCGAGCTTGGCGGCCTCGAGCGGCTTGAACCCGAGACCGATCATCAACGCGCCGCTGATGGCCACGGGCGCCCCAAACCCCGCGGCACCCTCGATGAACGCGCCGAAACAGAAGGCGAGCATCAGGGCCTGAATCCGGCGATCGCGCGAGATGCCGGCGATCTGGTTTTGCAGGACGGTGAACTGGCCGGTCTCGACCGAGAGCTGGTAGATGAAGATGGCGTTGAGAATCAGCCAGCCAATCGGCAGCAGGCCGAAGGCGGCGCCGTAACCCGCGGAGGCGAGCGCCAGCTTCGCCGGCATCCCGTAGACGAAGATCGCGATGCCCAGCGCGACGAGCAGCGCGATGATCGCGGCGATGTGCGCACGCACGTGCCAGAACGCGAGCAAGGCGAGCAGGACGACGACCGGGATCGCCGCGATGAGGGCGGAGGTGCCGATGCCGCCGACGGGAGCGTAAACTTGGGTCCAGGGCATGCGGTAGGCGAGGGTCGGGGGAAGGAGGTCGAGGGAGAGTGGCCGAGGGCAGGCGCCGCGCGGCGGCGCGAGGCGGAAAGCAGGACAGGACGGATCGGAGCGAGCCACGTGGTTGCGCACGTGGCGAGGGTTTTTTCGCGAGCCGTGTTGGCGCGGGGAACGCCCGGCCGCCAAGGGGGCGTGGTTGTTAGCTCACACTTGAATCGGGCGCATCTGCCGGTCGGCGGTAGGCCAGCTCGCTTGCGAGCGCTCCGGTCGCTGAGCGCTCGCAAGCGAGCTGCCTACAGATGCAGGTGCGAT
>JBKJRG010000477.1:0-5010 GCA_046594805.1 Opitutaceae bacterium
GATCAGTGCGTTTTCGGAGATGATGGCGGCCGGCGAAGCGGGTGACCTCACCTCCGAAGCTGTGAAGATGGTTCGCACGATTCATCGCAACAGTGGACGGATGACTCAGCTGATGGACGACTTCCTGGCGTTCTTCCGCGTCGCGAGGAAAGACGTAAAGCAGGAGCGAGTCGTCATGACCGCGATCGCACGGGAGGCGATTTCAAGCCTGTCGATCGCCAGCAAGCGGGTGATCGATTTCAAGGTCGGGAACCTTCCGCCGGCCAAGGGCGACCCGGCCATGGTGCTGCAAATCCTGGTGAACCTCATTTCGAATTCGGTGAAGTTCACCGCGCAGCGGGAAAAGGCGGAGATCGAGGTCGGCTGTATCGCCGATCGGTCGCCGACGGTGTATTTCATCAAGGACAACGGCGTCGGATTCAACATGAAGTATTACAGCCGGCTGTTCGGTGTTTTTGAGCGCCTGCACCGGCGCGAGGAGTTCGACGGCACCGGCATCGGGCTGGCGATCGTCCAGAAAATTGTGCAGCGCCACGGCGGCAGTGTCTGGGCCGAGTCGGTCGTCGATCAGGGCGCGACGTTCTTTTTCACGCTCGCACCGGTGTGAGCGCTTTTCCCTTTGTCGTTCCGGGAGTATATGAGGATACCGCAGCGTGGAAGCTGGACCCGCTGACGAGTCCCGCTCCCGGAACGACATCTCTTTTTTCCGACGGAATTTCCCTTTGTCGTTCCGGGGGTATATGAGGACACCGCGGCGTGGAAGCTGGACCCACCGACGGTTCCCGCCTCCGGAACGACATCTTTTTTCCCGGTTGCCGTAGGTCAGCGAGCTTGCTCGCGCTCCGGGCGGCGCCAGCAAGCGGGCTGCCTGCGACAGCAAGGCGTCAAAGCGAAAGATTGTTCGGCCGGGTATGGAGCGTGTGCACCACGGAGATGTTGCGCAGCGCAAAGGCCGCCTCGCAGTACGCGAGATAGTAGTGCCATTTCCGGATGAACCGGCCGTCGAAACCCAGCGCGCGCACTTCCGTCTCCCGCGCGGCAAAGTTCTCCCGCCAGAGCCGCAAGGTCCGGGCATAATCATGTCCGAGATCGTCGACCTGATGGAGGACGAATCCGCCCGCGCGCGCCAAAAGATCATTCACGCGATTGAGGGACAGGAGGAGTGAGCCGGGAAAGATGTGCTTCTGGATAAAGTCGACCCCACGGCGAAACTGGTCGTAACGGGAATCCGGGCACGTGATGAACTGCAGGGCCAGCAGACCCCCGGGCTTCAACCGGCGCGACACCACTTCCGCAAACGTCGCCTGATACCGGTGACCCAGCGCCTCCATCATCTCGATCGACACGATCTTGTCGAAGTGGCCCGCGATGTCGCGGAAGTCCCGCAGCTCAACCTTGATTCGATCGGCCATCCCCGCCTCGGCCACCCGGCGCCGGGCATGTTCGTACTGTTCCCGCGAAATGGTGACCGTGGTAACGTGGCAGCCAAAACGCCGGGCCGCGTGCAGCGCCCACGCCCCCCAGCCGGTGCCGATTTCGAGCACTCGATCGGTTGGCTGCAGCCGCAGGGCGCGGCAAAGCGCGTCGTTTTTTTCCGCCTGCGCTTCGGCCAGCGAGAGGTCGGGCGCGGCCAGGGGCCACTTGGCGGCCGAGTACATCATCGAGGGGTCGAGCCACAGGGCGAAAAAGTCGTTCGAGAGATCGTAATGTTCGCTGATATTTCGCCGGGCCGTGGCCCGGGTGTTGCCACGCAAGAGATGACTGACGCGGTTGGCGAAACGCAGCAGATTAAGCGCGGCGCCGGATCCGCGCGTGGAGCCGGACAGCGTGGGAGCCTGCTCGTGGTTGAGGATAAACCACGCGATGACGGCGGTAAGATCGGGAGAATCCCAATCCCCTTCGATAAAAGCTTCGGCAAACCCGATATCGCCGGACCAGAAACACTTTTTGAAAAAGGTGTCGCGCCGCACGCACAACTGCGCGCGAGAGGAAAGGTCGAGCGGAAGAGCCCGTCCTGGCGCCCCCGCGGCCGCGCCCAATTCCACCGCGCGACCCTCCGGTAGTTCGAGGCGCAATGATCCTCGTTCCATCCGGGCCAGTGCGCCCAGAATTGCCCGGCGGTAAAAGGAGCGATGCGAGCGGCAGGCCGACCGGGAGGCACGGGCCTGCATCAGTCCGACGCCAACAGACTCTGAGGGAACGGAACTCGAGTTCATGCCAAGGGGGAAGGCTCCATGCCAGGCGTCGCGGAGGAACCGGCAAGGGCGGGCGGCAGTTTGGTCAATGAAGGGTGAGGCCGGTAGAGTTCCCGCTGTTCGGCGGCCCGCGCCGCTTTGGCGAACCATGGGACGCGTTTCAACCAAAGGAGTAGCGCCTGCCAGTGGATGAGGGTGATGACCCGCACCGTGATCAGCGGGTATTTCAGCGTGAACCAGACGAGCCGCGGGCCGGTGATTTCGCGGCGCCGGCCCGAGATCATGCTGGTGAAAGTCCGGCCGCTCGGAGCGTAGTCGTCAATCTGCACGGCCAGCCGGTCATCCGGCGGGCGCAGCGAGAAATCGAAGTCGAGGTCGACGTCGGAATAGGGCGAGACGTAGAAGTTCTTGGGGCAGCGCAGGCGAAATTCTCCGGGCGAGCCGACTTGGGTTTCGGGTCCGAGGAAGTACGGCTTGATCTCGCGAAACGTGTTCGTGACCTCCGCGATGGCGGCGACGGGATGGCCCGCGCGATCGGCGCAAAAATAAAATGACACCGGATTGAAACCGTAACCGAGCACGCGCGGCAGGGTCACGAGCAGCACGCGTCCTCCGGCGAGATCCACCCCGCGCTCGGCGAGCCAGGCGATGACGCGCGCCTTGAGCTGGGCGGCGGTCGCGCCGGTCCCTGCGGCGGGCGTCGGAGCAGAGTCGCCGCGACGGGCCGGGTGGAGCGGCTCGCCGGTGGGAAGGTAGTCAGTGTCGCGAAAGGAATAAAGGTTGCGCCGGTTCACCGAGAAGAAACGCAGCCGCCGCTGCAGCAGCCCAAGCTCGTCGAGGTCGATCGCGAAGAGAAAGAGGCGATACGCAAAACGATGCCGACGCGGGGCGAAACGTGCGTGCGTGACATGGCATTCGTAGAAACAGGATTTCATGCGAGCGGATGGAGGCGACGGGAAGGATTACGCGTGGTGACCGTGGCCGGATGCTTTCCTTGAAGGAGCGCAGGCGTCCCGCCTGCATCTGGCGCGATCTGCAGGCGGGATGCCTGCGCTGCTTCAAGACATGGAGTGCTGCAATGGGAGCGGAACGACTGGCGCCATGGCAGTCCATGGATCGCGACCGAGCAGATGGCCGCACAGCCTCACCGCGCTCAGAAGCCCATCCTCGTGAAAGCCGAAGCGCTGCCATGCACCGGCGAAATAGGTTTTGGTCGTTCCGGCTGCGGCGGCATTGAGCGCGGGGATTTCACTCTGGGCTTGCACGGCGCCCAAACTGAACAGGGGGTGCTCGTAGTTGATGCGACGAATGACGCGGTCCGGGGCGATCGCCTCGGGACGATTAATCGAGACGAAGTAATCCTCCCGGTCCGAGACGCCCTGCAGCGAGTTCATCCAATAGTGCGTCGCGGTGGAGACGGCACCGACGGCGTCGCGGTTGATTTCATAATTCCAGCTCGACCACGCGAGGCGCGTGGCCGGCATGACCGACCGATCGGAGTGGACGGTGGCGACGTTGGATTGAAAGCGAAATTCCGCGAGCAGCCGCGCTTCGAGATGAGTGGGGTTCACCAGCAGGCGCAGCGCCTGATCGCCGTGGCAGGCGAGGATGACGTGATCGAAGCGGTGGGTTTCGCCGCGGGCAGTCATGACGACGACGCCCCGGGGACTGCGAATCACGCTGGTCGCCGCCTCGTTCGTCCGGATGTGCTCCCGCCAGGGCGCAATGAGCTTTTCGACATACACCCGCGAGCCGCCATCGACCGTCCACCAAGGATGCTGGGTGTGCAGCCCGAGAAAGCCGTGGTTGTGGAAAAAGCGGAGCAAGGTGGTCGCAGGAAAGGAAAGCATCAGGGCCGGTGGGGTGCTCCAGACGGCCGAGCTCATGGGCAGCAGGTAGAGCTCAAAAAAATCCGGACCGTAGCCGCGGCGCCGGACGTACTCGCCGAGGGTTTCCGAGGGCGCGGCGGGATCGTCCAGCGCGGACACCGCCTCGGTGTTGAACCGGTTGATCGCGCGAAGCAGTTTCCAGAAACGCGGGCGAAGCAGGTTGCGGCGCTGGGCGAAAAGGTGGTTCAGCGATGACCCGGCAAACTCGAGGCCCGTATCCGCATGCCGGACGCTGAAGGACATCTCCGCCGGCTTGATGGGCACCTGGAGTTCCGCGAACAGCCGCGTGAGGTGCGGATAGGTGACCTTGTTGAACACCATGAATCCGGTGTCCATTGCGACGTTGCGGGATCGGCGGCCGGTTGCCGCGTCGCCCGGCTCGTAGACTTCCACGGTGTTGCTGTGGCCGCCCACATGGCGGTTTTGCTCGAACAAGGTGAGGTCGAAGTGATTCCGCAGGAAATGGGCGCAGCCCAGTCCCGCGATGCCGGTGCCGATGATTGCGAGGGATGCCATGGGAAAAAATGCGGCGGCCACGAGCTGTGGTTGGCCCTCAGTGATACGCGTCTGCACCCGGCGTTGGACGCAATTTTCCTGTGCCCCGCGCTCCGCGCAAAAAAAGGCGCCACGTGGGTGGCGCCGGTTCGGAGACGAGGATCCGCCCTCAGATGATGCGGGGGGCCTGCTGGGCAGCCTGGGCGCGGACGTCCTTGTGCACGGCGGGGCCCTCGGCCTTTTTCGGCAGCGCGATCTGGCCGGCGGTCGCAGTCGCGACGGCCATCGCGGCGGCCGCTGGCACCACCCGCTTGAGCGAGGAGAATTCCGGATGGGCGTGGGCCGCCCGCTGGGCAGCAAGGATGCTGGCCGCATGGTCGGCGCGCGCCGCTTCCTCCATGACCGACTTCGGCACCGCCTTCAGGCCCCAG
>JBKJRG010000063.1:0-3411 GCA_046594805.1 Opitutaceae bacterium
GCGGATGGAGGCAAGGACATGCACGTCAGGCAAGACGCGCCTTGGTCCAGAGGGTTACAGGCCGATGCTGGGCGCATCTGCCGTTTGGCGGTGGATCGCACCTGTATCTGTAGGCAGGTCGCTTGCGAGCGCTCAGCGACCGGAGCGCTCGCAAGCGAGCTGGCCTACCGCCAACCGGCAGAAGCGCCCGCCGATGTTTCGCCGGGGAGGCGACTCTTGACTTTAAGCACTGCGCGCAGATACCAGCACGGTTGCTAATGCGAGTTTTGCTTCAGGCCCTTCGACTTACGAACGCGCACGACCTCTGAGGACGCCGCTAGCGGCCGGTCGTGCGTTGGCCTGAGATTTGCCGGTCGCCGCCCGCTAGGGCGTCGCGACCATCGGGGCCCGCCTTTGGCCGGCCCGTTCGTCCTGCCCCCTCTCTCCCTCTTTCTGTCCGTCGTTTTATCCGTCCCATGCAACCCGCGCCTGTCACGAAATACCGGCCCTTCCCGCCGGTCGTCCTCCCGAACCGCCAGTGGCCCAACCGAACCTTCACCCACGCCCCGATCTGGTGCAGCGTGGACCTCCGCGATGGCAACCAAGCCCTCGCGCAGCCGATGAGCGTGGAGGAAAAGCTCGAGTATTTCGACCTGCTGGTCCGGATCGGCTTCAAGGAAATCGAGGTGGGGTTCCCGAGCGCGTCGCAGATCGAATTCGATTTCTGCCGGCGGCTGATTGAGGAGAACCGCATCCCGGACGGCGTCGCCATCCAGGTCCTTTGCCAATGCCGCGAGGAATTGATCACCCGCAGCATCGCGGCGCTGCGCGGGGCGAAGGCAGCCATTTTTCACCTCTACAACTCGACCTCGCCGGCCCAGCGCAAGCATGTCTTCAACGCGAGTCGCACGGACATCGTGCGCATCGCCACCCAAGGCACCACCTGGGTGAAGCAGCATTCCCAGCCGCTGGTCGCCGCCGGCACGCGGATGCGTTTCGAGTATTCCCCGGAGAGTTTCACCAGCACGGAGCTCGAGTTCGCCCTGGAGATTTGCGAGGCGGTCACCGACATCTGGCAGCCGACGGTGCAGGACCCGATCATCCTCAATCTCCCGGCCACCGTCGAATACGCCACGCCCAACGTGCACGCCGACCAGATCGAGTGGATGAGCACGCATCTCACCCGCCGTGACCGCTCGATCATTTCGCTGCATACGCACAACGATCGCGGGACCGGCATCGCGGCGACCGAGCTCGCGCTGCTGGCCGGCGCCGACCGCGTCGAGGGCACGCTCTTCGGCAATGGCGAGCGCACCGGCAATCTCGATATCGTGACGGTCGCGCTGAACCTTTACACCCACGGCATTCACCCCGGGCTGGATTTCAGCAACATCAACGAAATCCGCGAAGTCTACGAGCGGACCACGCGGCTCGAAGTGC
Source organism: Opitutaceae bacterium (assembly GCA_046594805.1). Classification (GTDB taxonomy): domain Bacteria; phylum Verrucomicrobiota; class Verrucomicrobiia; order Opitutales; family Opitutaceae; genus ER46. The sequence goes on from JBKJRG010000063.1 coordinate 1,420, forward strand.
CCGCGCGCCAGCCTTACGCCGGCGAGCTCACGTTCACCGCGTTCAGCGGCTCGCACCAGGATGCGATCAAAAAATCCTGGGCCGCGCAAAAAGCGGGGGCCGCCTGGGACGTGCTCTACATCCCGATTGATCCGGCCGACATTGGCCGGAGCTACAAGGCCATCATCCGGATCAATTCCCAGTCGGGGAAGGGCGGGGTCGCGTACGTGCTGGAGCACGAATTCGGCTACTCGTTGCCGAAGCTGATGCACAGGGAGATGGGCAAAATCATCAACGATGTCGCCGACGCGAAGGGCACCGAGCTCACGCCGGCGGAAATCCACGATGTCTTCCGCCGCGAGTACCTCGAACGCGTGGCGCCCGTGACGCTGCAACACTTCAAGACCACGGAGCGGGACAGCGCCGTGAAATGCGAGGCATCGCTCACGCTCCACGGCACCGCCCATAAGCTCAACGGCGAGGGCAACGGCCCGATCGACGCGTTCACCCGCGCACTGGGCGGGACCGAGCTGCCGAAATTTGAGGTCCTGAGCTACGCCGAACATTCGCTCGGCAAGGGCTCCGAGGCGCGCGCGGTCAGCTACATTCAAATCAAGACGGAGCGCGGCCAGGCGCTCTTTGGCGCCGGCATCGACACGAACATCGAGCTCGCGTCGATCAAGGCGCTGGTGAGCGCGCTGAACCGGGCGCTGGCAAAGAAGTAGGCGAGAATACCTGCTGGTTGTAGGGGCGTTGCTTGCCGACGCCCGCGAACACCTTGCGGGCGTCGTATCCGAGGGCGTCGTCAAGCGACGCCCCTACAAAACCATTCGACCGACCGACCGGATCCTACCAGCCCGCACCCTTCGTCTTCGTCTTCACCCGCACCAAAAACATATCCGCGGTAATGTAGAGCGTGCTGCCGTCGTCGCCCCAGCAGCAGTTGCCCGTATTCTCCCCGGTGTTGATCCGGCCCAGCAGTTTTCCCGCCGGCGATAGCACCAGCACGCCGCCCGGGCCGGTGGCCCAGACATTGCCGGCGCGATCGACCTTCAGGCCGTCGCACAATCCCTTGTCGCCCGCCTGGTAGAGCGGCTGCGCGTCATAAAACGTCCGTTCACCCGCCAGCGTGCCATCGGGCTTCACGTCGTACGCGACCAGACGCGTGGCCTTGGGATCGCTCACCGCCACGTACAAAACTTTTTCGTCCGGCGAAAACCCAATCCCGTTCGGAAACGTCAGCGTTTTCGAGAGGAGGGTGACTTTGCCGTCCGTCGCGATGCGGTAGACACCATTGTGCGGCTGCTCTTTCAGCGGCGAGTTGTTGCCGCCCTCGAAGCCATACGGCGGGTCCGTGAAATAGATTTCGCCGCTCTTGCGCAGCGCGAGATCGTTCGGGCTGTTGAAGCGTTTGCCTTCGAAGCGATCGGCGAGCGAGGTGAACTTGCCGGCTTCGTAGCGCGCGACCCGGCGCTCCCCGTGCTGACAGAGCAGCAGACGGCCCTGCGCGTCGCGGCCGAGCCCGTTGCTGCCCGGCTCGCGGAATCCCGGGACGGGCGTGAGCATCCCGCTCGGCTTCAGGAAAATCTCCGCCTTGGTCATGCCGGGCTTCCAGCGATATGCCACGTTCTCCGGCACATCCGAGAAAATGACGCCGCCGTCCAGCCAGACCGGTCCCTCCGACCAGTTGAATCCCTCGGCCAGCTTCTCGATCGTGGCATTCGGCGCGATCAGTTGATCGAAGGTGGGATCGTAACGATCGATGCGCCCGTTGAAGGCGTGCGGTTTCTCATCGGCGGCGCTCATGGTCAGGGGCAACAACAGCAACAGGAGGGACAGGGCGGGTTTCATGGGATGAGCGGTTTTTAGCGAGCGTGCTCCGCAGGGCAATATTCAAGGTGGGGCTGGCTCTCCGGCGGTTGGACAATGATGGGTGACACTTTCCGGACAATGATAGGTGACACTTTTTCCGTAGGATTGGTTTGAAAGAGATTCCAAAGGAATCGGGGTGGA
>JBKJRG010000102.1:0-3144 GCA_046594805.1 Opitutaceae bacterium
TTTTGGAGGTAGCGTTGGTTTGTGTAGGCCAGCTCGCTTGCGAGCGCTCCGAATGACTGCGGAAGAGGCGCTCGCAAGCGAGCTGGCCTACAACAGTCACGGCGCGCCCGCGAGCGGGCTGGCCTACGACACGGATGAACCGCTCGCAAACGAGCTGACCTACACGAGCCATTCGGGGAACGGTCGATTGTCGTCGAGCGTGGGGCGGAACCACTCGGCTTCAGTCGGTCCAAGCCAGAACCATGGGTAGATCTCGGACGAAGCAAGCACATGGGCGCGATACGGATTGAGGAATAGGTAGCGCAATACGTCCTCGATGGAGTCTTCGGACCGCAGGCGGTGCTCGTAGAAATTGCCTTGCCAACCCAGGCCGGTGGTCGCGAGAGAAGCGCGCGTCTTGGTCTTCAGCCGACCGACGATTTGGCCGACGGTGAGTTTGCCAGAAGTAAGAAAAAGCAGGTGCAGATGATCGGGCATGATGACCGCGGCCTGTATCGTGAGCGCGCGGTCGATTTCCAAAGCGGCGAGCTGATCTTTGATGGCGCTGGCGACGGGCGACGTGTTGAGCCCGGCGTGACGGTCGCGGGTGCACAGCGTTATGAAATACGAAGTGCTGGGAATCGTGACCCGATAGCGGCGCAGGGACTCGTAACCGCGCGGCGGCTTCATGGTTAAGAGTCGAGGCAAACGCGGAGGCGCTCGCAAGCGCGCTGACCTACGGGAGGACCTTTTTTGTAGGCCAGCCCGCTCGCGGGCGCTCCGGGGAGGGGAGGAATACAAAGGAAAATGCAGGCGGAGCGCTCGCAAGCGAGCTGGCCTACGAACGAACGGGAGCGCTCGCAAGCGAGCTGGCCTACGAACGGGGTCGAACGTTGTTGATCCTCACTCAAACGCCATGCGTGCGTTCGTCCGCAGATAGTCTGCGATGGCGCCGGCAAACACCTCTCCAAATTCGGCGCGCTTCTTTTCGCCCATGCCGGGGATGCCTTCCATCTGGTCCACCGTTTCGGGATAAGCGCGCGCCATCGCCCGGAGCGTAGTGTCGCCAAAAACAATATAGGCCGGCACGTGCCGCTCGTCGGCCAGATCCTTGCGCAGGGTGCGCAGTCGCTCGAAGAGGATCTCGTCACAGGCGATGTCGCCCTCGCGGCGGGTCGCGGAGCGTTTCGCCTTGGGCATCAGCATTGGCTTTGCCAGCGTGATCGGCGCGCGCGCGCGAAGGACGTCGCGGCCGGCCGTCGTCAGCTCGAGCGTGGCAAACTCGCCTTCCGCCACCGCCACATAACCCAAGCGCATCAGCTCGCGGCCCACCGCCGCCCACTGCGGACGCGTGAGTTCCTTACCGATGCCATAGGTCGTAAGCCGTTCGTGATTCCAGCGGCGGATTTTGTCGGTGTCCGCGCCGGTCAACACTTCAATCACATGGTTCATGCCGACGCCGAACCGGCTGTTTTGCGCGATCCGGTAGATGCACGAGAGGAATTTTTGCGCGACGAGGGTGCCGTCGTAGGTTTCGCGCGGCTCGGAGCAGTTGTCGCACGCCCCGCAATTATCGAGGGGGAACGTCTCGCCGAAATAGCCCAGCAGCTCCGCCCGCCGGCACGAGGCGTTCTCGGCGTAATGGACAATTTTCCGCAGTTGGGCCCGCGCGACCTCCCGCTCCTGCTCGTTGGTGATCTCGTCGAGGAAGTGGGTCTGCTTCGCGATGTCGCCCGGACTGAACAACAGCAGGCAATCGCCCGGCAAACCATCGCGGCCGGCGCGACCCGTTTCCTGGTAATACCCTTCAATGTTTTTCGGCAGGTCGTGATGAATAATCCACCGCACGTTCGGTTTGTTGATCCCCATCCCGAACGCGATCGTCGCGCAGATGATCCGCGTGTCGTCCCGCAGAAAATGATCCTGGTTGCGCGCCCGCTCCCCGCCCTCGAGCCCGGCGTGATAGGGCCGCGCGGCAAAGCCCTTGCTCGTCAGCGCCTCGGCCACGCGCTCCGTCGCCGCCCGGCTCGCGCAATAGATAATCCCGCTCTCCTGTTCCCGCTTCCGCACGAAATCCACGATTTGCTTCAATGGCTGATCCTTCGGCACCACGCGGTAGGTGAGGTTCGGGCGATTGAAGCTCGCGACGAAGAGCGCCGGGTCGCGCAGCTTGAGATGTGTGATGATGTCCGTCCGGACGCGCTCGGTCGCCGTGGCCGTAAGCGCGATCACGGGCACGCCGGGCAGGATGGCACGCAGTTTCGCCAGTTGCCGGTATTCCGGGCGAAAATCGTGGCCCCACTCCGACACGCAGTGCGCCTCGTCGATTGCGAGGCAGGTCACGTTCCATTTCTGCAGGTTGTCGCTCCAGCCATCGAGCATCAGCCGCTCGGGCGCGACGTAGAGCAGCTTGTACTCGCCGCGGTGCAGCCCGCGCAGCCGTGCGCGCGCCTCGTCGGCATCGAGCGTGGAATTCAGGAATGTTGCCGCGACACCGCTCGCCTGCATCGCATCGACCTGGTCCTTCATCAACGCAATCAGCGGCGAGACCACGACGGTGAGCCCTTCGCGCACGAGCGCCGGGAGCTGGAAGCACAGCGATTTGCCGCCGCCCGTGGGGAGCAGGGCAAACACATCGCGACCGGCGAGGGTCTCCTCGCAAATCTCCCGCTGCAACGGGCGAAACGTCGAGTAGCCGAAGGTGCGCTTCAGCAGCAGATCGAGTTCGGACACGGTGGCGGGCATTCGATCTCACGCTATGCGCACGCGCCAGCGCCGCGCACGGAAATTATTCCCCGAATTTCAGGGTAGGCGCAGCTTGGTGTTCGTAGTCCCGCCTTCAGGCGGAATCGACGGTCGCAAACCTTCCTCCTAAAGGCGGGACTACGAACAGGAACGAGTGGTTTCTTCAGTCCGGAGCAAAATGTGTTTTGCGGTTGGGGCTGCATCGGTCCGCTTAGCCGTAACAATTCAGAAGAGAGCTGCCCACGGAACACACCGAACACACGGAATCAATCGATTGCACCTCTTTGGCTGGTGAGCCTCATTCACCAACCGGTTCGCCCTTCCAGTCAGACGCACGCACCTACATGCCGTTTCTCTTCCGTGTGTTCAGTGTGTTCCGTGGGCAAATTCAGATGTCTTGATTGAATGGTTCCGGCTTAG
>JBKJRG010000113.1:0-7902 GCA_046594805.1 Opitutaceae bacterium
CGCTGCACTACGGCATGACGGTGCCGCGTCCTGGTGTGGCCGTGGTGGCGGTTGAGTTGAAACCACTTTCCCTCGAGCGCTCCGCGTCCGAAGTGGAAATTTACCTGCGCGCGATTCATGCCAGCGACGCGTTGCGCGCCGCCTGGGCAGCGGTGCCGGCACCCGCGCGATGGCGGGAGACCTCGGTGCGCTACGCCAAAGTATTTGTTCGGGTGGGTGAACCCCCGGCCGACGAACGATCCTGGTCCGTTCCCGTCGGCCCGGGTTTCGAAATTGTGCCCGACCGCGATCCCACTGCGCTGCAAGCAGGAGAGTCCCTGCCGGTCAGGGTCATGCGCCGCGGCGTACCGGTGCCAGGGCTGGTGCTCGCCTTCGTCTCAGACGGAGAGACCCGCGAGCACGTGACGCAGACGGATGAAAACGGGCGCGCCAGCGCGGTCCTCGATGTGGCGGGCCGCTGGTGGGTGCAGGGGACCGAGCTACGACGGGCGACCGCAGGTGGCCCCGAATGGGAAAGCGAAAGCACCACGTTGGTGGTGGCAGTGCGGCCGGTGGCGCCTCTCCCCGCGCCAAAATCCACGTAACGACTGTGCGACGCGGCGAGCGCGACGGATGCAACTATTTCGGGCTGGCCCGCATAAACTCTTGCGTGGAATCAAACCGGCTTGCTGGCTGGCCCCCTTGCCCATGAAGCCTTACCCCACGAGCGTGGCATTGCTGGGGCGACAAGGTGGCTGCTCTTTAACTTTTCATTGCTCGCTGGTCGGATTGCTTGTCGTGGCGTTCCTCTCCACGGCTCGAGCCCACGACCCGGGCATTAGCACCGCTCAGGGACAGATCTTTGCCGATCGCATTGAGCTTACGACAGGCTTTGCCCCCGCTGACGCACAGCAGCTGCTCCCGCCGGCCGCGCGGTCCGTGGAAAATTGGACCGAGACGGAATTCGACACGGTGCGCCAACGACTGACGGAACTCGCTCCGATGTTGTGGGAAATCCGCATGGGGGAGGTCCCCCTGATTTTCCGGGACCGCAAGGTCGAGCTGTTGCCGGGCGATAATGTGAGTTTCCATCTGGTGTACCCGCTGCCGCCGGGGACGGCCAGGCTCACGTTCCGCGCCCCAAAGATTCCTGAACTGCCGCCTGGTCACCGGCAGTTCGTCATCATTTCAAATGCGGAGGGATCGACCATTGGAAAAAAACTCCTCAGCGCGAAGGATGGGACGCTGGAAATCTCCCTCACGTCTGCTGCCCTAGGCCAGTCGGCGACGGTCCGCGGGAGCGAAGCAGGCGGAGACACGCCGATCTTCTGGGGATTCATCAAGCTTGGGGTGGAGCACATCTGGACGGGTTACGATCACTTGCTCTTCCTCTTTGCGCTGCTCGTGGTGTGCCGGACGTTTCGCTCGATCGTGGGCATCGTGACCTGCTTCACGCTCGCGCACTCCATCACGCTCGCCCTCGCCACGCTGGGCATCGTCAACCTGCCCGCCCGGCTGGTTGAGCCGGCGATTGCCGCTTCGATCGTATTTGTGGGCGCAGAGAATCTCTGGCGCCGCGGGGCCGAGCCACCGGGCCGGTGGAGGCTTACCTTCGCGTTCGGTCTCATCCACGGTTTTGGCTTCGCGAGCGTCCTGCGTGACCTGGGCGTCGGTCGTGGCAGCGAGGGGATTGCGATGCCCTTGCTCACGTTCAACCTGGGCGTTGAGCTCGGGCAGGTCGCAGTCGCAGCCGTGGTGTTGCCGCTCGTGTGGCAGCTGCGCAAAAACGAGAAGTTTGTGCGGTACGGCGTGCCCACCTTTTCGATGCTGGTCGTGGTAGCCGGCCTGTACTGGCTGCTGCAACGCACGGCTTTCGCTTGAGCATTTGGCGCGGGGAACCCATGCCGCTGTGCACGGGTGGTGCCCCGGGATGAGCGTGGATTTCCGCTGAGCATCGGAATTTATACCATAACGCAAACGGGAAACGGCGCGCTACTTATATCGCGCCGGCACGCATCTGGAGGCAGTGGTCGAGCGAATAAGGGGGTAATGTTAACGCCGATCCTTCGTCTGCTGTTTGGGCTGTGCCTGGCGTGGAATGCGACCGCTTCGCCGTTGGATCGGGAAATTATTCTCGTACCGCAGTCTGGAAACCAACGTGAGGATGCAGAGATTGCGCGCTGGCAGGAACGGGCTCGCGCAACGGCGGCCGGAGCCGAGGTCTTCGAGCGGTTGGGCTGGGCCTACATCGCCAAGGCCCGCCGCACGCAGGACGCCGGTTTCTACAAGCTCGCGGAGAAAACGGCGGCTATAATCGACGCCCAGTTCGGCGCCACCCTCGATTCACGACTCCTGCGGGGCCATGTGCTGCACAATCTACATCACTTTCGCGAAGCCGAGGCCAGCGCGCGTTCACTCGTGGCGGACCGTGGCTCGCCAGCCGATCTCGCCTTGTTGAGTGATGCCTTGATGGAGCAGGGCAAACTCGGCGAGGCGGTCACCGTCCTCGGGCGGCTGGTCAACGTTAAGCCGGGGGTAGACGCTTTCAGCCGGATCGCTCAGGTGCGCTGGCTCAAGGGCGAACTCGCGGGGGCGACGGCAGCCATGGAATCGGCGCTGGCGGCGTGCGCGATCCGGGATGCCGAGGTCCGGGCATGGCTCTTGACCCGGCTGTCGGGCTACCATTTGCAGAGCGGCGAGGTGGAATCTGCGCTCTCATTGGCGGAGGCGTCGGACAAGGCAGCGCCAGACTACGCGCCCGCACTGCTGGCGCGCGGCCGGGCACTCCTCGCGTTGCAGCGAACCGAGGAGGCCATCGGCTCCTTGCAAAGCGCGGCGCGGCTCGACCCGCTCCCCGAGTACCAATGGTGGCTCGCGGACGCGCTGCGGCTCGGCCACCGGCTGACCGAGGCAGCCGCGGTTGAAGCGAAGCTCAAGGCGCGCGGGGCAATGAGCGATCCGCGGACGTTCGCACTTTTTCTGGCGACGCGCCAGGAAGACACCGCGTCTGCCGTCTCACTTGCCCGCGCGGAATTGGAGCAACGGGCCGATGTTTTTACCCACGACGCACTCGCCTGGGCGTTAGCCGCCAACGGGGAATTGGCGGCGGCCGCGGCATCGATCCGCCATGCGCTGTCGGAAAACACGCGCGATGCCCGACTCCTGCTGCACGCGGGGGAGATTGCACGCCTGCAGCGCGACTCCGCGAAGGCCGCAGGCTATTTCGCCGCCGCAAGGCTCATCTCCGGCACGTTGACCCCTTCCGAACGTGCGCTGCTCGAACGTCGCCTGGCCGGAGACTCCCTCGCGCACACCAATTAATTTTTTCCGTACGCAAAACCTATACTAGTATGAAACGAAAACTCGGATCTGGATACGCAACTCGGCTGGCCCTATTCGGGCTGGCCTCCGCCATCGCCACCCTGCCCGCGCACGCTTCCAGTCACATGGATGCGCCGTTGATCACTCTCGACCAGGCGGCCAATACCACGGACGTCTACGCCTTCGTGGTCGTGCGCAACAATCAGAAGTTCCTCAGTGTGGCGCTTTCGGTTTACCCGCACGAGGAGCCCGGCGTCGGCCCCAACAAATACAATTTCGACCCGAAGGTGTTGTATCAGATTTTCCTGGCCGACCCCTCGACCGGAGCGGATCGAGTGGCCTATCAGTTTCAATTTGCGGAGACCTACAAGACGCAGAACACCATCCTGCAATCCTATACGGGCGTGGTGCTGGCCAATGGTGACGCGGCCCAAAACCTGACGCAGACCTACACGGTCACCAAGGTCGTCGGATCGACGAGCACGGTGCTCGGCAATGGCATCGTGCCACCGAACAACCAGGGCATTGCGACTCCGCGTTACAACAAAAACAACGACGGAAATCAGCCGGCGAAGGACGGAGTGTCCTCCGAAGGCGCGCTGGACGACTACACCCGCACGGCGATCGCGTCCCTCAGCAACGGCTACCGCGCGTTCGCGGGCCAGCGGGAAGACGCGTTCTATGGCGACATCAATGCCATTTTCGACCTGCTGTCGTTGAAGTCGGGCCCGAATCGCTTCGACAGCCAGGGCGGCTTCAACCTCCACACGATGTGCCTGGAGATTCCGTTGAGCGACATCGCCGGCGGGGAAAGCCAGACCATTGGTGTCTATGCCACGACGAGCCGCCGCGCCACGACCGTGTTGACGGAAGGTGCGAACTCCACGGGCACGACCGCCGCGGGCAACTGGGTGCAGGTCGGGCGCCAGGGGAATCCGCTGTTCTGCGAGGCGTTCATCGCGATCAAGGACAAGGATCTCTACAACCGCACCAAGCCGACGAGCGACGCGGCGTTGTTCAAGACCTACTCCGACAACCCCGAGCTCGCCACCCTGATCAACGCGCTCGTCCTCAAGGCAAACGTTGCACCGACGACCGGTCGCGCGGACCTGTCTGGAATTTTCATCCCGGATGTCATCAAGGTCGACCTTTCAACGGCGCGGGCACGCCTGGCCGGAGGCGGTGCCACGAACAGCACGAACCCGGACGACGCGGGTTACTCCCGCCTCAGCATCTTCGGGGGTGACGTGCTTGAAACCACGGCCATGGGCCATCCCTTCCGGCTGCCGGGCAGCGCGATTGGGGCGGACGCCACAAAGTTCTATGTTCCTGGTGGCTGGCCGAACGGCCGGCGTTTCGGTGAGGACGTAATCGACATCGGCGTGACGGCCATCATCAGCGATTTGCGCGCGATCCCCCTTACCATCCGCTCGGCGGACGGAATCGACAACGTGAACAGCAACGACGCCATCCTGAACAGGGTTTTCCCCTATGCCACCACGCCGTTCAACGGACGAAATTACGATCACAACCCGCGCTCTGCCGCGTCTCCGTTGCTGAATGTTTCCGCCCGCGGCGTCGCGGGGACTGCCAGCAATTCGCTCATCAGCGGATTTGTCATTCGCGGCAGCCAGCCGGTTTCGGTGGTCATCCGGGCGCAGGGCGCTTCGCTCGCCGCGTTTGGCGTCACCGGCCAGCTCGCCGACACCGTGCTGGAGCTCTACCAGGGCAACACGCTCATCAATTCGAACGATGATTGGAAGGCAACCCAGCAGGCGGTGGTGCAGGCCACCGGGTTCGCGCCCGGATCGGATTCGGATTCCGCCATCGTCGTCACGCTGCAGCCCGGCGCCTATACGACGATCGTGCGCGGCAAGGCCAATGCCACCGGCGTGGCCATCGTCGAGGTGTTTTTGAACCAGTAGGAAACCCGGCCACCCTCCGTGCCCAACCAAAGGCCCGTCGCAAGACGGGCCTTTTTTCGTGTCCCGCCCAAACCTCGACCAACCGTCACGGAGGACACGGAGGGACACGGAGGTCACGGAGCCAAATCAAAGACAGAGTTCCAATCCTCCGAGCGCATACCCCGCAGAGGTCGCTGCAACCGCGCGACCTTACCGGATCCTCCGTGACCTCCGCATTTGGGCCAGCCGGCCCACTCCGTGCCCTCCGTGACCCACGGTTTGGCGGATTGGAGCCATGTGGGTGAACTGGGGGCGTGGCGCCCTCGCCGCGCAGAGCCTATCGCTCCGTTTTTGCGCCGCTTGCGCCTCTTTGCCGCCAATGCCTTGTTGTTCTCTCTGGCGAGAATTGATTTCAGCGAACCCCCGCCGTCACGCAGCCGGCGTGGCCACCCAAGCCTCCCGCGCCTTCGCGCGATTGCCGGGCCGATCGAGGGCGGTCGCCTCGATCGTGGCGGCGCCGCTTTGCCTGCCCCTTCCTCGGCCTGCTAACGGAGGAAACATCCCTCGCCGCTGTTGCCTGCAGCCGTTGCGCGTCCCGCATTGACCTCGACCGAATTCTTCGCAACGAGAATGAACCGATTGGTTACTCCGACACCGACGTCGTCCGGCATTCCCGGCGTTTTTCCGATTTGAAACTCCCCGACTCAACGATGAACTACCGAGACAAACCAGCCAGGGAGCTTCGCCTCCTGTTCTCCCTCCTGCTCCTGCTCCCACTGCTGTCGCTCGCACAAACGACCGGCAGCGTCAGCGGCCAGGTCAGCAATGCGGCGACCCGATCTTACCTGGAGGGTGCGGTCGTCGAGATTGCCGGCACGGCGATTTCAACCACGACCGACCGTGAAGGCCGCTTTCAAGTTGCCGGCGTCCCGCCGGGGCCGGCCACGCTGCTCGTGAGTTTCACCGGGCTCGATGCGAAACGCATTCCCGTGACGGTCGCGGCGGGCGGCCGGGTGACACAGGACATCGAGCTCACGTCCGACATCTACAAGATGGAGAAATTCACCGTCGCCGGTGAGCGCGAGGGCACGGCCAAGGCCGAAACCCTGCAGCGCCTCGCGCCGAACGTGAAGAATGTCGTTTCCTCCGACACCTTCGGCAACATCGCCGACGGCAACATCGGTGACCTGCTCCAGCACGTGGTCGGCATCACCGCCGATTACAACGGGCCCGACGTCCGCCAGATCAGCATTCGCGGTGTCGGTTCAGCCCTGAGTTCGGTGACGATGGACGGCGCGCAGGTGGCCAGCGCCCAGTCCGCCGGCACCGGCCGTCAGTTCGAGTTCGAGACCGCCTCCCTGGGCAACATCGAATCGATCGAAGTGACGAAGGCGCCGACGCCCGACATGGACGGCGCCTCGATCGGCGGTACGGTTAATCTCGTCACTAAGAGCCCGTTCGACAGCAAGCAGGGACGCGTCTTCACGTACACCGTCGGTCTGGCCACCCAGCCGACCTACGCCGGGCCCGTCGAAGCGAAGTGGAAGCAGCCGTTCAAGGGATTCGGCCCGTCGATGAACTTCAATTACTCGGACGTGGTGGGCGCGAAGCGCAACATTGGCATCAGCCTCACGGGTACGGTGCACAGCCAGCCCGCCGGCGGCGCCCTGATAGCCAGCAGTTATGAGCGCCGCAACGAGCCGGGTCCGGCGTTCGCGAACAGCATCACCCGCTACATCGTCAACGGTGCCACCCGCTCGCGCATCGCGACGGGCGCCAAGGTCGTCTACAAGTGGAGCGAACAGACCGCCATCTCGGTCAACACGGTCTACAATTTCTTCCACGAGAACAACGACACGCGCTTTCACGTCCTGAATTCGGCGGTCACGACCAACGCCGCGCTCCCGAGCTTCATTGCCACGTTGGATGCAGCCGGCAACCGCTCTGGCGGCGGCTTCGTGAAGCCGGGTTACACCAACACGTCCACTCAGATCTTCGCGAACAGCGTCGAGCCGGCTACCCCCGGTCCCGGCACGCGCGATGTGGCCTATTACACCTCCCGCTGGACCAACCTCGGCGGCACGGCGAACCTGAACGTGTCGTCCAACGACAAGTCCGGCCGCACCTACGTCTTCGCCCCGAGCGTCCGTCATCGGTTCTCCGGGATGCTGATCGACTACGGGCTCTCTTATTCCGACTCGGCCACGTACTACGACGTGATCCACGAGAAGGACAAGTACAGCGCCCGTCCCACGGGCAATGTCTTCCTCGAAATCCCGAATCTGGGTTTCGTGATCGACCGGTCCAAGGACGCCAGGATACCAACCGTCCGCCAGACCGAGGGCCCTGACTGGCAGAACTTCAGCAACTACAGCCGCCTCCGCCTCGACCAGACCGACAACCGCGGCTACGACCGGGTTTACAACGTCAACGTCGACCTGAAGAAGGAACTGAGCCTGTCGATGCCCACGTACTACAAGACGGGCTTGGTCGGCAAGCGCCAGACCCGCAAGCTCTGGAACAATCCGCACCGTTACTTCTACACCGGCCCCGACGGCCTCCTGAACACGGCGGACGACAACGTCGGCCTGCAGCAGTTCAACGCCTTCCCGAAGGCGTACACGGATGACGAAGAGAAATTTTATCTCAACCGCGGCGGCGTTCCGCCCTGGGTCGATTCCTACAAGGTTGCCGCGCA
>JBKJRG010000175.1:0-6911 GCA_046594805.1 Opitutaceae bacterium
CACCAAGGAAGGCACCACGTCGCTCGAACAGCGCGAATGGCGCGTGAACTTCGTCGCGAGCTACGATTTTCGGGGCGCGCTCCGCGGCTGGGGCATCGGGGCCGGCACGCGCTGGCAGTCGGAGGTCGCCACCGGTTACCGCAACTTCGTCGCCAACGGCGTCGTCCAGCCCGATCTCACGCAACCGTTCTTCGGCGAACCCGAGCTCAACGGCGACGCGTGGCTGAGCTACAAGCGCCGGATATTCAAGGACCGCGTCGCGTGGCGGATTCAGCTCAACATCCGCAATCTCATCGGCAGCGACGAACTGATCCGCGTGACGACGAATCCCGACGGCCAGACCGCCATCGTGCGCATCCCGCCCGACCGGCAATGGTTCATCACGAATACGTTTCGGTTTTAACGGCCGCACGCGTGGCCGAAAAGATCACGAAGCGGCTCGGGCGCTCGGATCCGGTGATCGATTTGCTCACGCGAAGCCGCGAAGAGCGCGAAGTCGGCAGGATTGTTTCGCGCCTTCGCGGCTTCGCGTGAGCCCCGCCCGAAAAAAACTTATCAGGCAGGTCGAGCCGAATGGGTCATGTTTTAAGTCTTTCAGCGAGATGGCTCCCCCGGGTGCCGTAGTAGGCTTCATGGGGAGTAGAGAAGTTGAGACGGCGGCGCGGGCGGTCGTTGGACGCTTACGATGGGGTCTGCGACCCCATCATATCGGCAAGTGGCATTTTTGGTGGTGGACGCGACGTCTGGCGTTTTTTTTCGCCACGGGAAGCCAGCATGTTGGGGTTAATTTTTTCACACCGTTCCCTTGCGTGTACGTCCGAACACTCCATGGTGATTTCGACGTATGGATCTCCAGCAGAAACTCTCCATCCTGGCCGACGCCGCGAAGTACGATGCGTCGTGCGCCAGCAGCGGCACCACCACGCGCAATTCCCGCGAGACCGGCGGACTGGGCTCCACCGTGGGCACCGGGATTTGCCACAGTTACACGCCGGACGGGCGTTGCGTCTCTTTACTTAAAATTCTCCTCACCAACTACTGCACCTACGACTGCCTTTATTGCATCAACCGGGTTTCAAGCCAGGTGCGGCGGGCGCGATTTACGACTGCAGAGGTGGTGCAACTCACCTTGGATTTCTACCGGCGCAACTACATCGAGGGCCTGTTTCTCAGTTCGGGCATTATTCGCAACGCGGATTACACGATGGAGCAGGTCGTGGCGGTGGCCCGCTCTTTGCGCGTCGAACATCAATTTCGAGGCTACATCCACCTCAAGACGATCCCTGAGGCGAGCCAGGAACTGATCGATGAGGCGGGGCGTTGGGCAGATCGCATTAGTATCAACATCGAGTTGCCCACCGAGGCGGACTTGCAACGCCTCGCCCCCGAGAAAAATGGGCCGCGGATTGAAGCGGCGATGTCGTCCATCCGGGGCCGAATCGACGCGTCCCGGGCCGAACGGAAGGCCAATGCCAAGGCACCGTTGTTTGCGCCCGGCGGCCAGAGCACCCAAATGATCATCGGCGCGACCGACACCCCGGACGCAGCCATCCTCGCGCGCTCCTCGGCGCTTTATGACCGGCAAGGCTTGCGCCGCGTCTATTACTCGGCGTTCAGCCCGATTCCAGATGCTTCCCGGAAACTCCCCCTGCTGGCCCCGCCGCTGGTCCGCGAACACCGGCTCTACCAAGCCGACTGGTTGTTGCGCTTCTATGAGTTCTCCGTGGGTGAGATCACATCGCCTGCCGCACCGAACCTCGATCTCGAGATCGACCCGAAGCTCAGCTGGGCCCTGCGCAACCGGCAGTTTTTTCCTGTCAACGTGAATACCGCGCCCCGCCACCTGCTGCTGCGCGTGCCCGGCCTGGGCGTAAAAACCGTCGACAAAATTCTCCAGGCGCGCCGCTGGCAGAAAATCCGGCTCCACGATCTCATGCGGCTTCGGCTGTCGCTGAAAAAAATTCTCCCTTTTGTCGAAGTGCTCGACCATCGCCCGCGGCCCCGCGAACTGGAATCGGCGAATTTGCGCGCGCGTTTTCTTCCGCCGCCCGATCAGCTCGACCTCTTCCGACCTCACGCCGCTCCCGTCACCAACGAGTTTTGACCGGGCGGACGATGAATCAGGTCAGCTTCGACGGCACGTTAAAGGGATGGCGGCGCGCCGCGCGCGAAACGCTCGTCCGCTCGCTGGCCCCCTCTGAAACGGTTTGGTGCTCGGTGGACTCAAACCAGCCGGAACTGGGTTTCCTCCCTGCCGCTGCGGTGCTGGATTTGTCCACTGTGCCGGAGCAGTCGCGACTCCGCGTTCCCCGGGGCTTTCTGGCCTTGGCCGAGGAGGTCGCGTGTCATCGCGAGGCTTCGCGCTGGGGAATGCTGTACCAAGCTCTCTGGCGGCTCACCCACGGTGAGCCGCAGCTGTTGGAAATTTCCACCGACCCGCTCGTGCATGCGCTCGGCGCCATGGCGAAATCCGTGCGCCGCGATGTCCATAAGATGCGCGCTTTCGTCCGGTTTCGGGAAATCGTGACGGCGGAAGGCCCGTGGTTCGTCGCGTGGTTCGAACCGGAGCATCTGATTGTCGAGGCCAACGCGGCTTTTTTCCGCGATCGCTTCACGTCCATGCGCTGGTCGATTCTGACGCCCGAGCGCTGCGTTCATTGGCAGCGGCCCGAATTGACCTTCACGGCGGGCGTTCCGCGCAGCGCGGCACTCTCGGCCGATGCAATGGAGGACATGTGGCGAACCTATTACGCCAGCATTTTCAACCCGGCCCGGCTCAAAATCAAAGCCATGACCGCGGAAATGCCGCAACATTACTGGAAGAACCTGCCTGAGGCCCGGTTGATCCCATCGCTGCTGGAGGAGGCGCGCCCCCGGACCGAAGCGATGGTCGCGCAGAGCGTCGCGCAATCGCTCGGCCTCGCCGACTTTTCCCGTCACCTATTCCCAGATACGACCGATCTCAGCAGGCTGCGCACGGCCGCTGCGAGCTGCCGGGCTTGCCCGCTCTGGCGGGACGCCACCTGCACCGTGTTTGGCACCGGCCGGGAAAATGCGCGCATCGTCCTCGTGGGGGAGCAGCCAGGTGACCAGGAGGATCGGCAGGGCAGGCCGTTCGTCGGCCCGGCGGGACAGTTGCTGGATCGCGCGCTGGCGGCGGCTGGGGTCGAGCGCGACAGCCTTTACCTCACCAATGCCGTCAAACACTTCAAATGGGAACCGCGCGGCAAACGGCGCCTGCATCAGCGGCCCAGCGCCCGGGAAGTGGCCGCCTGCCGGCCGTGGCTCGAGGCTGAACTGCGCGCGCTGCATCCCGAACTGATTGTGTGCCTCGGCGCCACCGCCGCGCAGTCCGTTCTGGGCCGCCCGGTGCGCGTGCTGAGCGAACGCGGTCAACGGCTCGACACGGAGTTCGGTGCCCCTGCGCTCATCACGGTGCACCCCTCTTCGCTGCTGCGGCTGCCGGAAGGGGCGGATCCCGCCGCCGAGTTCGCCCGTTTTGTGGCAGACCTCAGATTGATTGCCGCGTGAGGAAGGGTCGGGCTGCTGCCTCGGCCTGCCTTGGCGGGCGAACAGCTTGAACCGGGGTCGGCCAGCGCAGCAGCCGCGCCATCCCCGTTGCCTTGGGGCGAAAGGGAGCAAAGTCTCAGGCTGAGATGATCACGCAACCCCGCGCCGGGAAACCTCTGCAGAGAAAAATCGTCGCCAGCTTGTCGGCCTTCGGGTTGCTGTCGGCCGTCGCGCAGCCGCTGCGCGCGCAGGCGACGCACACGGCCCAGGACTGGGCTCAAGCCGACAGTGAATCCGGACAAAAGGATTCACTGCGGGACTATCTTACCCGCCTGCGTTCCGCACTGCTCGCATTGCAGGACCGTCCCCAACAATCGCAGCCGTTGAAACTGAGCGCCAGCGCCACGGCAGAGAGCCGTTCCGGCGTGCGACGCCTGCGCATTCGCAATTTTCAGCTGCTGAGCGACGGCACGCGCATGACCGCGGAATACAATCTCGGCGCCGGTTCGTGGCCGACCGTGGTGGGCGTGCTGGGTAGCGCAGTGGCGCAGGACTTCCTGATGCAGGCCGCGCTCAAGGGGATTCCGCTCGATGAGCTGGAAGTGGTGTTCACCAGCCGTCCCGCGGCGGCCCCGGCCCAAGGCGGGAAGACGGTGACCTATCCCCGCAACCTGGCCTACACGGCGTACATTGTGTCGCCGGCAGCGGATGCCGAACTCGAGGAGCTGCGGCGGACGGTGGAGCGGGTTTCCCCCGTGCTCAACCTCGTGAGCCAGCCGCAAACGATCGAGCACGGGAAACTGTTCTACACGGGGACTCCGGCCAAGCGTGATGACCGCACCATTGAAGGGCTGCGGGAATTCCTGGTGGAAAAGCGCGCTGCCGCCAAGGGCGCGAAACCGCCTGAACGTCCGAGCCGGTTTGAGCCCAAGGTTGTCCGCACCCCCGGCGAGCCTCCCTTGCGCGCGCATGTGAAAGTGGAGGGAGGCACCGGGATCCGGCACATCCGGACCGACGACAGCAATTTCCAAATCCTGCACGACAGCCCGCGCTACCTGGCGGGACACAATCTTGGGCCGATCGCGGAGGAACACCTCCTCGGCGTGATGATTACCTGCCTGACTCACATCTATGAGATTCAGGCCGCAGACCAGCAGGTGGGGTTGGACACGCTGGAATTGGAAGTCGAAGCCACCGTGGCGCCTCGCATCGGAAGCACCAGCGCAGCGCCGCGCATCCAGGACATACGCTACAGCGTGCACATTGGCTCGCCGGAATCGAAGGAAAGAATTGAGCAGCTGCAGCGCACCGTCGAAGCCGCCTGCCCGATTTATAACATGCTGAAAGATGAGCAGGAAATAAGAGGCAGCATCGTGCGCGGCCCTTATCCGGGGAAAAGCAGGAAGACGGGAGGGAATTGACGGCATCGCGCTTCCCTTGCCGCGGTGAAGCTAACCCGCGGGGCTCGGCAGCAGATTCATCTCGCGGACGACGTGCTTCCAGTCCTCGCGCACCTGGCTGACGCAGAGCGGCGGGCAACTCAGGTCGGATAGTCCCAGCCCTTGCGATACGCGCGCCGGAGCAGTTTGTTCGCCTCGGGATCCCCGACGATCGTCTCCTTCGTGCCGTCCCATTCGACACTCCGGCCGAGCTTCAGGCTGATCATGCCGAGCAACGAGCAATTCGTCGAGCGATGGCCTTCCTCGATGTCGGAGATGGGCCGGCGGCCAGTCTCGATTGCGGCGATAAAATCGGCCCAGAGTTCGCGGATGTTCTGGTCGTCGGGCTTGTTGAGCTTCGCGTCCTCGTGCAGCACGGAGGATTTTTCGTCGGCCGGGTGAAACGTCCAGCCGCCGCGCCAGCCCAGGCGGAAGACTCCCTTGGTCCCGTAGAAGTAGCAGCCCACGCCTTCGCCCTTGTCCACCGGGTTGCCGGCGAAGGCCCGCGATTCCCAGGCGACGGAGAATTTTTCGAACTCGAAGTTTACGAGCTGATGGTCCGGTGCGTCGGTCGTTTGCTCGTTCGGAGTCAGCACCGGCGGTCCTTTGATCGGCCGGCCGCCGGTGGAAAAGACCCGCTTCGGCCACTGCTCGCCGGTAATCCAAAGAATCTGATCGAACCAGTGGATGCCCCAGTCGCCGAGCGTGCCATTCGCGTAGTCGAGATACTGGCGAAAGCCGCGCGGGTGAATCCCGCGATTGTTGGCCGTGCCGTTGAACGGTCGCAGCGGCGCGGGACCGCACCAGGCGTCCCAGTCGAGCCCGGGCGGAATTGGCTGGGTGGGCAACGGCTGCTCCGGGCCGCTGCCGGACGAATTGACGAAGCAGCGCATCATGCCGATCGCGCCGACCTGCCCGGAGCGGATAAACTCCCGCGCGGTCTGGGAATGAGGGGACGTCCGCCGGTGGGTGCCGACCTGGATGACGCGTCCGGTGTTGCGTGCGGCGCGCACCATCGCCTGACCCTCGCCAATCGTGTGCGCGATGGGCTTCTCGACGTAGACATGGGCGCCCGCGTTCACCGCCGCAATCGTGGGCAGCGCGTGCCAGTGATCGGGCGTCGCCACGATTACGATCTCGGGTTTTTCCTTCGCGAGCAGTTCCCGGTAGTCGCGGTAGTGTCGCGGCGCGTCGCGGCTGACCTGGCCAACCTTCTCGGCGGTTGCGGCGATTTGCCGTTCATCGACATCGCACAGGCCCACGACCTCGCATTGGCCGCTGGCCATGGCCTCGCCGAGGATATTGCCGCCCCACCAGCCGCAGCCGACTATGGCGGTGCGGTACTTGCGGCCGGATTTTTCGGCGCCGGAGGTTTTAATGGAAAACGATGCGAGCGTGCCCGCAGCGGCAGTTGATTGGAGAAACATGCGCCGGTTCATGAGGTGCGTGCAGTTAAGCCGTCGTGGCGTGACAGCGCAACGCCGAGTTCCGCGCCATTGGGGTCAGGGCGAAACGTGCAACCGTCAGGTCCGCGGAACGTGGGATCCTCGGGGACCGCCGGTCATTTAGTTGCAGGTTTCAGCCTGACCCCTCGGCTGTGCTGCGCCCCACTTGCGCCTTGCCTCTCCCGTTCCGCCAAATACTCCTTCACCAGCATGACTGTCGCTGGCGCGCGCCTGACCTTGCAAAGATGGAGAAACCCGAGGATTTCGCGTCGATATTCACCTTCGGTTGCCACCGGTAATCCACCCGAGTCTAATGCAGTTTTCCAGCTTGGGAACGACAGCGGTCGGTTTGCGGGCTCCATGAACCGGGTGCAGCTTTACGCGGGACCTGCATCAAGCTCCAAAAGCTGCACCCAGCCGCTCCTTCCATCCCAGCCACCCGTTAAATCTGCTTCGGCCAGCCATCCAGCAAAAGCTGCACTGGGTGCAGCCGAATAACACTGTTCGGCAAAGCAAA
>JBKJRG010000336.1:0-8573 GCA_046594805.1 Opitutaceae bacterium
CTCTCCCCACACCCCTCTCCACCCCGATTCCTTTGGAATCTCTTTCAAACCAATCCTACGGAAAAAGTGTCACCTATCATTGTCCGGAAAGTGTCACCCATCATTGTCCAACCGCCGCCGAGCTGGCTTTCAGTGGGAAGCAGAGCCAAGTCAGCGACCTGGCCTGCAGCGTAAGCCTGCAGCCCAGGCCGGCTCGGAGGCGGTCGGACAGCCCCACCTGCGAAACTCACGGGGAAAGAAACGTCACGTCCGCCGAGCTCAGCTTCACGTCGGTTGGCGTGACGTCGTCCAACTGAATCACGATCGTGTTCAGGCCCGGTTTCGCCTGCGCGCTGAACTGCGCGCCCGGCGTGACCAGCGCGCCGTTCACCCAGATGCCCTCCGCTTTTCCGGACAGCGTGAAGGTGGCCGCTCCGCCTTTCGCGGACTCGAATTGCGCGGCGGCGAATAGTCCGCGGTTGTTGCTCCGCGAGGGGAAGGCCGCCTCGATCGCGTCCTTGGGCAGCACGCCGTTGACGAGCGAGAGCGCCGGCTGCCAGTCCTTCAGCGTAAGATTGCCGGCGACGACGTGCTCGACTCCGACGTGTTCATTCGCGCTGAGGATCAGGTAGAGCTTCCACGCGCGCGCCACGCCGCCCTTCGCCGCGTCGTAGGCACCGGGCTTGCCGAGCTGCGCGAGGAATTGAATCAGATCGAGCCGCTCTTCGGGCAGAAGCGCATCGATCAGGCCGGCGGGCATCAGCGAACCGATGCTGGTGCGACGCACAATGCTCCGCGCGGGAATGGAAACGTCCTGGTTGGCGGCAGTGCGCAGCACGACCTCGGTCTCGCTCTCCTTCGTGATCATTCCGCTGTGCTCCTGGCCGTCGCTCGTGGAAATCGAAACCGAGTGGTAGCCTTCCTTGATCTTGGCGTTCGGATAAAGCAGCGCCTCGACCAGGTAATCCGGCGGCGCGCTCGCGCCGATGCTGGTGAGATCGGGCCCGAGTTTCCCGCCGGCCCCGCCGATGGCATGACACGCGATGCACGCCAGTTCCGCCCGGCGATACGTTAGTTCCCCGCGCGCCGCATCGCCTTTGGCCAGCGCTTCGCTCGCGAACTGCTGCAGCTCCGTCGCCGAGAGTGGGGCGGAGGGCAGGGCGAGACCGGCGCTTTTCAACAGCACCGGCACCAGTGCCTGGTGTTGGTTGCCTTCGCGCGCGGGGCGCAGGCCGGCCCGCGCCACCTCGCGGGGGAGATCCACTTTGGCCAGCTCCGCCGTGAGTCGCGCGCTCATGTTGCGAATCGTGAGCAACGACCGCCATAGTTCCTGCGCCTGCGCCGCGTCGGTGGTCGCCTGCAGCACGGCGATCACGTGGGGCATTGCTGCCGGGATATCCAGCGCGGCCAGCGTGAGCGCGGCCTCGCGGCGCACGGCCAGCGGAGCGTTGCTGCCCGCCAGCTTTTTCAGCTCGGCGATAACGGGTGCTCCCCCGATTTCGCGCAACGCGGCGAACGCGGCGCGTCGCTCCGCCGGCGAACCTTGTGCATTGCCCGCCACCTGCACCACCTGCGGCGTGAAGGCTCGGAGCTGCCAGGCGCCGGCGAGTTGCAGGGCTGCGACGCGCCGGGATTCCTGTGCTGCTTGCAGCAAGGGCGCGAATTCCGCCAGGTCTCCCGCCGGTTTCACCGTGCGGAGTCGCATCGCGTCGCCCAGTGCAGCGAGCGCGCGCAGCGTCGCCGACTCCGTCAATTCGCCGCCCCGCACGCGATCGAAGAGCAGGCGCAGCTCCGCGGGTCCGCCCGCCGCGCCGATCAACTCGATCCACGGTCCGGCGCCGTCGCGCGGAATACCCTGCTGCGCGATCAGCTGGCCCAGCACTTCGCCGGCCTGCGCCGGCTCGATGGCCTTGAGCGCGAACTCGAGCTGCGGCTCGCGCCCGGCAAATTTCCACGCGCCGCTCTTCACCGCGGCGAGCCAGGGCACGGCGAGTTCGTTGATCGTGAGCCACACCGCATAATCGAGGAAAGGATCCATCGGTCGCGTCAGGGCGCTCAGCGCCAGCTCCGCCGCACGGGCTGAGGGTCGCTTGCCCAGCGCCCGCACCGCTTCGAGCCGGACGCGCGGATGCGGGTCAGCCACGAGTTTTTCCAGCGGGCCAATCGCTTCCTCGATGGGGAGCGCGCGCACGGCGGCGGCGCGGATTTTCGCGTCCTGCGCGTCGAGCAACGTGTCGAGCAACGGCCGATGCGGCAGGTTGAGGGCCTGGTGGAGCCAAAGCGCCTCGAGCTTCGCGCGCTCGTCATTCTGCCGGGCCGTCCACGACTGGAGATCGGGCCGGACTTTTTCCGCGCCGCGTTCCACCAGCACGCGCCGCGACTGTTCCTGTTCGTAGCTGCTCACCGCGAGCAGGCGATCGAGCAGCGCTGCATTGCCGAGTCCGGCCAGGTTCACGTTTTTCACCGGCTTCGTGCCTTTCGCCGCCACGCGCCAAATCCGGCCGTGCGCCTTGTCGCGGCGCGTGTCGCGGAAATCCACTTCGCCGTGCTGGATAATCGGGTTGCTCCAGTCAGCGATGTACAGCGCGCCATCGGGCCCGAGCTGGATGTCGATCGGCCGGAAGGAATCCGCCGTCGTGCGCATGATATCGGGCATTTCCTTCGTCACATACCCGGAGCCCTGCTCGGTCAGCTTGAAGCGGACGACGCGGTGCGCGCGGTAATCGAGCGTGATGACATCGCCCTGCCAGTCGGCGGGAAACTGCGGGCTGCGGATGATCTCGAGGCTGGCGAATTTCGGGTAACGCCCGGGGCTGACGCTGTCCAATTCCCGGCGGGCCGGCGCCAGCGTGCGGTAGGTGGCGCCCGGCACGCCCCAGCAGATTCCCTGGAAGCCGGCGCCGTCCGTGAGGAATGACTGGCCGAAGGAGTCGAACTCGTGGCCCCAGCCGTTGACCAGCCCGCGATACAAAACTTCCATTCGTTCGTCGCGCGGATCGAAACGGAAGACGCCGCCGGCGTTGAGCCGCACGACGCCATGTGGGGTCTCGGTGTTGGTCCGGGTGTAGACCGACTGGTTGAAATAAAGCCGGCCATCCGGGCCCCAGCGCAACGTGTGGAGGTTGTGATGCGTGTCCTCCGTGCCAAAACCGCTGAGGACCGCGCGCCGGGTGTCGGCCTTGCCGTCGCCGTCCGTGTCCTTGAAGTGCAGGAGCTCCGTGCTCTGCGCGACATAGACACCGCCGTCCCCCGGGGCCAGGCCGGTCGGGATCAACAATCCGTCGGCGAAAACGGTGGCCTTGTCGGCGCGGCCCGCGCCCTGCGTGTCCTCGAGCACGATGATTTTATCCGTGGCGGCCTGGCCGGGCTCGATTTGCGGATAGAGTTCCGAGCTGGCGACCCACAGCCGGCCCTGCGCGTCGAAATTCATCTGGGTCGGCTTGTGCAGCAGCGGGTTCTCGGCCCAGAGGGAGACTTCCAATCCCTCCGCCACGCGAAAGGCCGGCGCTGGCTGCGGAGTATGCTGGGTGATCAGGTTGCCGATCTGACGCGGGATTTCCGGGACGTTGGCGGGCCGCAGGGTGCGGAGCTGCGCGACGCGTTTTTCCTCGGCGGCGATGAACTCGTCGAACTTGAGCACCTCGGTCGCGTTTTTCCCCTGCTCGCGTTTCCGAAAACCGAAGATGTACGCCATGTTGGCTGGCCGGGAGCGGTGGAAGAACCACTCGTTCTTGCGGAGGATGGCCTGGCGCAGCGACTCGGTCTGAGGGCTGTTCCGCCAGGCGCCGGGCGCCGATGAACCGAAGAGTTGTTCTTCGATGATCTCTGCCAGCGCGCGGTAACCACGCGCATCGGGGTGGATGCCGTTGGCGGTGGAGACGCGCGTCGCAGCGGCGTCAAACAGCGGCACGAGGCGGAGTCCGCGCTCGCGGCCGATGTCGGCCACCGCGCCCGCGTAGGCGGCGAGCTGCGCATGGTGGGCCGCGGGCGCCGGCCAGGGCGTGCCGAGCGCGGCGTGGCGCAACGGCGTCAGCAGTACGCAACGCGCGTTTGGGGCCGCCTGCTCAATCGCATCGAGCAGCCGCAGGTAGTCGGATTTGAATTTCGGCAGCCCGGCCTCGCCGTCGAAAGAGCTCGCCATGCCGTAGCCGACAAACACCACCGTCGGTTTCGCCTCCTCGATCTGTTTCACGAGCTGCGTCCAGCCTTCGTTCGCCGGTTCACGGCCCGCCTGCAGCAGGCTCAGGCCGAAGCGCGAGTCGCCGGCTGGAGTGTCGCCGCTCCAGCCGAGATTGCGGAACGTCACGTTGCGGTCGGCAAAGCGCGTGGTGAGCATCACCTCGATCCAGCCTTCGGTTTGCTCGCCCTCGATCAGCCGGTCGCCGAGGAAGACGACGCGGTCGCCCTCCTTGAGTTCGAAGGCGGCCGGTGTCGTCGCCGCGAAAACCGGCGTGGGCCGGAGCAGGCAAAGAGCGGCCAGGGTGAGAGACGCGATGGAATGGCGCAGGCGTGGCATCGGGGAAAAGGGGTTGAAGGGCCAATGTGGGCCGCGGGCGGAAACTTGGGAAGCCCCGAGATTGAGGTGGAGCGGCTTGTCCCAAGCCGCTGGTTTGAAGCAGGAAACCAGGAAGCGAGGAGGGAACCACCGGGCACTTGGCCTTGCTCCGGGTTTCCTGGCTTCCTGCTTAGGCACCGCGGCTTGCGGTCAGGCCATCCCACTCGAGTTGCTGCGTGGCGTGGCTTTGTTACGGTGGAAATTCAGTTTGCCGTGACGCGAGGACGCGCCTTGATGATGGCTCCCAAATCCCGCGGCCCGCCGCCGTCCCTCGCGCCCATGCAACGATTCCTTTTGTCGGTCCTTTTGTGCAGCAGCTTTGCCGCGTCCATCCACGCCGCCGAAACCTCGGCGGGGTTCACGCCACTCTTCAATGGACGCAATCTCGCCGGCTGGCGGGGCGGCGACACCTACGATCACCGCAAGCTGCTCGAGCTGCCGGCGGCCGAGCGCGACGCGCTGGTGGCGAAATGGACCGGCAGCCTGACCGAGTTGAAAGACGGCAAGCCGCACTGGCGCGCCGAAGGTGGCGTGCTGGTCAACGATGGCTTCGGCGGCTATGCGACGACGGAGCGCGAATACGGTGATTTCGAGCTGAAGCTGGAATACAAATTGGCCCCGCTGGCCGACTCCGGTGTTTATCTTCGCGGCGTCCCGCAAGTCCAGATCTGGGACCACACCATGGCCGATCCCAAGGGCCACGGCTACGCCAAGGGCTCGGGCGGTTTGTGGAACAACGAAAAAGGCTCACCGGGCCGGGATCCGCTGCTGATCGCGGACAAGCCGGTCGGCCAGTGGAACCAGCTTCGCGTGGTGATGGTGGGCAGCCGCGTCAGCGTCTGGCTCAATGACAAGCGGGTGGTCGATCACGCGATCCTGGAAAACTATTACGACAAGGCCGACAAAAAGCTCACGCCGGCGGAGCGCCGTCCGATTTCGGCGCGCGGGCCCATCCAGTTGCAGACGCACGGGGGTGCGACGCATTGGCGGAATATTTCGCTTCGTGAAATTGGCGGCGAGGAGGCAAACAAGCTGCTCGCGCAGCGCGAGACCCAGGGCTTCCACTCTATTTTCAACGGGCGCACCCTCGAGGGGTGGTCCGGTCCGCTTGACGCGGTCGAAGTTAAGGACGGCGCGATTGCCTGGAAGGCGGCCAAAGGCGGCACCATCTATTGGAACAAGGAACTGGCGGATTTCATGGTGCGGTTGCAGTTCAAGGTCCCACCTGCCGGCAACAACGGGCTCGCCATCCGCTACCCGGGCACGGGCGATGTCGCCTACGCGGGGATGACGGAGCTGCAGGTGCTGGACGACAACTACGAGAAAAACAAACCCGCCAAGATCGATCCGCGGCAGGCCCACGGTTCGGTCTACGGCATGGTGGCGGCGGCGCGAGGCTACCAGCGGCCGCTGGGGCAATGGAATTTCCAGGAAGTCACGGTCAAGGGCTCGCGGATCAAGGTGGAGTTGAACGGCACCGTGATCCTCGACGCGGACGTGTCCCAAGTGGACATGGCGACCGTGATGGGGAACAAGGCGCATCCCGGCAAAGATCGGAAGCGGGGTTTCTTCGGCTTTGCGGGGCACAATGATCCCGTCCAGTTCAAGGAGATCACGGTGCGGGAACTGTGACGTGCCTCCCGGCGCGCGGGCGTCGGCCAGCGACGCCCCTACACAAGCCATGATGAACCGCCGCACTTTTCTCCGCTCCTCTGCCCTGCTGGCCGCGGTTTCACCGGCTGCGCTGCGGGCGCAGCAATCGCCTGCGCCGGGTGGCGAGACCGCGGCCCGGCGGGTGATGGCTCCGACGCCGATGGCTCGCCGCGCGCATCAGAAGGGGTTCATGTTCTCCACGCTGAACAGCGCGACGGCGAAAACGCTCAGCGTCGGCGAGCGCTTCAAGCTCGTGCGCGACGCGGGATTCGCGGGCGTGGAAGTGGCCAGCGCGATGAACCAGGCCGAGGTCATCGCCGCGCGCGACGCCGCGGGTCTCGCCATCCCGAGCGTAGTCGTTGCGACCCACTGGACTCATCCACTCACGTCGCCGAACCCGAGCATGCGCCAGACGGGACTCGATGGCTTGCTGCAGGCATTGAAGGACGCGAAAGCGTACGGCGCGAGTTCGGTGCTGCTCGTGCCCGGCATCGTCAACAAGGACATCGCGTACGCCGACGCCTACACCCGCTCGGTGGCGGAAATCGCCAAGGCCGTGCCGCTGGCGGAGTCGCTCGGCGTGGCGATCGCGATCGAGAACGTCTGGAATCAGTTCCTCCTCAGTCCGCTCGAGGCAGTCGCGTACGTCGATTCGTTCAAGTCGAAGTTTGTCCGCTGGCATTTCGACGTGGGCAACGTGGTCAACACCGGCTGGCCGGAACATTGGGTGCGGGTGCTGGGCTCACGCATCGCCAAGATTCACGTCAAGGAATTCAGCCGGAAGTTGCGCGACGAGAAAGGTCCCTTCGCGGGATTTCGCGTCGAGCTGATGGCGGGCGACAGCGACTGGCCGGCCGTGATGGCGGCCCTGGATGCCGTCGGCTACAACGGCTGGCTGATTGCCGAGCAGTATCGCCCGCCCGACGTCACCGACGCCGAATGGCTCTCCTCCCTCTCCACGAAATTAGATCAAATCATCGCTGCATGAACCCTATGAACGCGTCCACCCCGTCCCTTACGCCCGCCGCTGCCCTGCCGCGCCGGGACTTCCTGAAAACGTCCGCCGCCGTTGCGGCCACCGCCGCTCTCGCGTCGCCGGTGTTTCTTACCGCCGCCGAGCGCACGCGCTCCGTCGGCGCCAACGATCGCATCCGGATTGGCCAGATTGGCTGCGGCAACCGCGGCCGGACCGCGCACATGGAAGGAATTCACAAGCACGTGGGGTCGACCAATTTTGAAATCGTGGCCGTGGCCGACACCTGGCGGATCGCCCGCGAGGAGGCGAACGGGATGGTGCAGAAATGGTTTGGGAAGGACGCGAAGATGTGCGGCACGTACAAGGAATTGCTGGCGATGAAGGACGTGGATGCCGTCATGATCGCCTCGCCCGATCATCAGCACACCACGCACCTCGAGGCCGCGGCGAAGGCGGGCAAGCACATCTATATTGAGAAGCCGCTGGCCACCGAGCTGGACAAGTTGCTGCGCGCGGTCGACGCCGTGAAAGCCGCCGGCACCGTCGTGCAGGTCGGCACGCAGCTCCGCAGTTATCCCGGCATCGCCGGCGCGCGCGAGGTGATGCAGAGCGGAATCCTGGGCAAAATCTCCCGCATCGAGGAAAACCGCAACGGCGAGAAGCCCTACTGGTATCAATACCTCGACCGCGACGTGAAGGAAGCGGACGTCAACTGGAAGGAATTCCTCGGCGATCGGAAGATGCGGCCGTTCAATCCCGAGCAGTACGCGGCGTGGTACGGCCACTATGAATTCTGCCAGGGTCCCGTCCCGCAGTGGGGCGCGCATTTCCTCGACACGGTGCATTACATCATGGGCGCGACCTTTCCCGATTCCTGCATGTGCACCGGCGGCGTGTACACGTGGAAGGACGAGCACAAGTTCACCACGCCCGACAACGTCATCGCGACGTGGACGTATCCCGAGGGTTTCATGCTCACCAGCTCGAACAATTTCGGCAACAGCTCGGGCAACACCCGGAAATTCTACGGCGCGAAGGGCACGCTCGCCCTCGATAACTGGAATGTCCCGACCTACAGCGCCGAGGGCGGCCCGAAGCGCGACGGCGGCATCCGCGGCAAGGTGACGGTCACGCCGATCGAGCGCCCGGATCATTTCCTGAACTGGCTGCAATGCCTGCGCACTGGCGAGACGCCGCATGCGTCGATCGACGCCGGGTTGCAGCATGCCATCGCCGTGCTAATGGCGGTCACGTCCTACGAGACCGGCCGGAAAACGGTGTACGACCGCGCCAAGCGGTCGATTCGGACGGTGTAGTCCAGGGGGATTAGGCCCGGTGTAGGGGCGTCGCTTGCAGTCGCACTCACGGGCGTCGGCAAGCGACGCCCCTACACCGGGCCTAATCCCCCTG
>JBKJRG010000344.1:0-5501 GCA_046594805.1 Opitutaceae bacterium
AAATCCCAGTTCACGCCCGCGGGCACCGGCATCGCCTCGGCGGGCTTCGTGACCAGCCCGGGATTCCAGCGCTTGGCCGGGACCCACGCATGGATTTCGCGCACGGTGCCGATGACGCCGCCGCGCAGATGCTCGACCGTGTCGCGAATGCCCGCCGTGGAATGCCCCTGGTTGCCCATCTGGGTGGCGAGGCCGGTTTCCTTCGCCATGCGCGCGACCGCCCGCGCCTCGGCGATGTTATGGGTGAGCGGCTTTTCGCAGTAGACGTGTTTGCCCGCGCGCATCGCCTGCAACGCGACATACGCATGCAGGTGATCGGGGGTGGCGCAGAGCACGGCATCGAGGGATTTTTCCTTTTCCAGCATCACCCGGAAATCCTCGTAGCCCGTGCAGCGCAGGTTCGGCGTCTTCTCGGCGTTATGTTTTTCGATCTGCGCCTGCGCGATATTACGACCCCCGGAGCCCTTGTAATAAAACGCCTCCAGGCTGAACGATTCCGCCGGATCGGCGACGGCGATCACCTGCGCATCGGCGAGCCCGAGCAGCGCCTTCATGTTCTCCAGCCCGCGGCCGCCCACGCCGACCATGCCGATGTTCACTTTTTCGCTCGGCGGCACGAACCGCGGCCCGCCGAGCACATGGCGCGGCAGGATGGTGAAAGCGGTGACGGCGGTGGCCGCGGTCTTGACGAAATGGCGGCGGGTGGAGGCGGTGACCTTCATGGGAAAATTGGTTCGCGCCAGCAAACGTGGGACGAGGGCGAGGGTCGAGGGGGAATTCCGACGTTGGGCGGAGGGCGCGAGCTCGCTCGCGCCGTTGGGAGGGGGCCACCGCACCTGAGACCCCGGCAATTGAAAATCGAAAATTTCAAATCGAAAATTTCAAATTGCGGAGCAGGGCTTTGCTACGTCCGGACCGAAGACGACCTCTCCGATTACCCTGCAAGCAGGCACTTCCACAAACGCGCGCCGCTACGCGGCGAGCGCGTGGCAGAAGTTATCCAGCTGCCGATCCGTGAGCGCCGGCATCCGCTGCAGGGCAAAAATCGCGCTCGGTTCCCAGAGCATCGTCCGCAGCGGCTCGAGGAAACGCTTCGCCAGGTCCGGCTGCGCCACGTTCGACAGGACGCCGAGCGTTTGGCGCGAAGCAGGCAATCCCAGCCATTCCAACACCCCGAAGATTTCGCTCCGGTCGAAGATCGCGTTGATCTCCGCCCAGCAGGCGCCGGAGGTCCCGCGCAGGCTGACATGGGACGCAAGATAGGTGGCCAACGCCGGCGTTTCCTCGAGCGCGGGAAGCAATGCGGGGCAACGCGCGACCACCTGCAACGCTTCCATCCGCATGAAGGCAAAGCGGCGGATAAACTCCGCCACGGCCGCAGGCACAAACTCGAGATAGGGCTTCCATTCGAGCGGGCCGCAGGACTGGGCGGCGGACGCCAGCACCTCTTCAGTGGGCGAAGTGACAATCCATTCATCGCCGAACAGGCGCTCGAACTGAACCGCCGGCCAAGGCGTGACCCGGTAAGACACTCCGCAGTGCGACCACGCGAGGGCGAGGGGAATGAAAGACTTGTTTTTAGCGCGACGAGTAGGATTCATGACGCCCACCTTAGGCTGGGGGGTGGGTCATTGCTTGTCCCAGCCTTGGAGAAATAGACCTTATTCGCGCCGACCCGTTCCGTCGGAGAACTCGAGCCACAGACGCAATCTTCGAACTTGGATCACGGAGAGCACGGAGCGCAGCCCACGGAGGTCACGGAGCAAAGCTAGGATTTGGCTCGGGCCCACCCTGTCTCCGTGTCCTCCGTGGAGCCTCCGTGAACACCGTGACCAAAGATGGGTTTGCGACCTGGGAGCCCGTGGCGTGAGGCACTTGGCTTTTGATTGCGGCGCCGCGCTGCCACTAAATGGTGAACCAAGCTCCGATCATGACTCACCGCGCCCAACTATCCCGCCCTCCCCTCGAGCGAATGCTGAAGATTCACGATGAGCTGCGGCGTGGTTCGCTGGTGAACTGCACGAAACTCATGAAAGCGATGGAGGTTTCGCGGAAGACCATCGTCCGCGACATCGCCTTCATGCGCGATCGGCTCGATCTGCCGATTGAATACGACGTCCAGATTCAAGCCTACCGTTACACGCATCCGGTCAACGCGTTTCCCACCGTGCATGTGACCGAAGGTGAGTTACTGGCACTGCTGGTCGCCCAGCGCGCGCTGGAGCAGTATCGCGGCACCCCCTTTCACCGCCAGTTGGTCATCGCGTTTGAGAAGCTGGCCGGTGGGCTGCGCGATCGGATTTCGTTTTCGCCGGCGGATGAGCTGCGCGCGGTTTCGTTCCGGAACAGCGGACTCGGCAAGACCGACCTGGCCGTTTTCAATTCGCTGAGCGGCGCCGTGCTGCGGCAGGAAGAGGTGACTTTCGACTACCGGAAGCCCGGCGACGCGCAGAAATCGCCGCGCCACGTGCGCCCGTACCACCTGGCGAACCGCGAGAATCTCTGGTACCTCATCGGCTTCGATCGCGAGCGCGATGCGCTGCGGACCTTCGCCCTCCCGCGCATCGCCGACGTGGTCGTGACGAAGGAGCCGTTCACGCGCCCAGCCGATTTTTCGCCGGAGAAATTCTTCGCCAGCGCGCTCGGCGTCCTCGGCGGGGCCGGCGACTATCGAGTGGTCATCCGCTTCGCTGCCACGGTGGCGGAGCGGGTGCGGGAGCGCGAGTGGCACGAATCGCAGGAGATGCGCGAATTGCCCGGCGGCGCGCTGGAACTGCGGATGCGGCTCGGCGCGCTCAATGAAGCGGAGCAATGGGTGCTCGGCTGGGGCGCCGCAGCGGAGGTCGTCGGCCCGCCGGAATTGCGCGCCCGGGTGCGGCAAACAGTCACGACGCTGGCGGCACGGTATGGAGAAAAGCCGGTCATTCTTTTGCCCGGCGCTTAAGATCAAACACCGTCTCAGAACCGGAACGTATATTGAAATTTCGTGGAGATCTTGCCGTCCTGCCGCCGGAAGCTGGTGCCGCCGGTGGGATCCTGAATCCAGCCCTGGCCGTAGACCAGAAATAGATCACGCCCCGGCCGGAGCGTCCAGCGCACCCGGCTCTGCAGGCCCAGATTGCGCGAACGGTTGTCGTATTGAATGAGATTGGAAAACGACAGGTACGGCGACACGGAATAGTTTATCGTCGCGGTGTGAATGCGCGCGGTGAAGTGGCCTTCCGGCAGCCGGGCAAACGTCTGACTCGACGTGATGCTGAACGTC
Organism: Opitutaceae bacterium; assembly: GCA_046594805.1. Classification (GTDB taxonomy): domain Bacteria; phylum Verrucomicrobiota; class Verrucomicrobiia; order Opitutales; family Opitutaceae; genus ER46. The sequence goes on from JBKJRG010000344.1 coordinate 3,266, forward strand.
AACCAGGGCGGCAGCTTGTAGGTAAATGACGTGGTGACCTGCTCGGCGGTCCCGGACCAGTATTCGCCCCACGAGATATTGACGCTACCCGAGAGCCGGCGCTTCGTCGCCGAGGCGAGGCTCGTTTTGAAACGGGTGAAGCGATATTCGCCCGGGCGAAGCACCACGCCCGGGGCAATCGCGAAAGGCTCGAACAGCCGCTCGTAGATCCAATTGGGATCGGCCACGGTGTGGACGGCGTCGCCCGACTTAAAATGCCAGTCGAGCGGGGTGACATAAAGATCCCAGCTCTCGGTCTTGCCGGTACTGAGCCGCTCGAAGCGCGTGTAGTAGATGTCATGAAACATCTGCTGGAGGTTCAGGAAATCCGGGCGGGGGTTGTAGCTGGCTGCCGCGCGAAACATTCGGACGTTGCTCCGCTGGACAAAGCCAAGGCCCGGACGGAAGTCCCGGGGAATTTCGCGAATGGCCACCTGGGCGTCGAACTTGTCGTTCGGATACTTCGCGGCCAAGCCGTAGGACCAGTCATCGCCGGTGCCACCCCGGTTCACGCTGCGCAGGCCGAAAGCGTCGATGACGAAATTACGCTGGCCGCCGAGAAAGCGGGAGGTGGCCAGGTGCAGGTCGGCCCCGAAGGTTTGGCCCGATCCCCCCGGGGCGGGATTGCCGCCCGTGAAGATAATCCCGACATAAGACTGTTCGAACAGGTTCTGCTTGATGCGGCCGACGAGGAACGTCTTCGCCTCGACGAACGAGGTGTCGCCGGTGCGGACGCCGAGCAAACCGAGGACGGTCTGGCCGGCCTTGCCCGTCAACTTGATCCCCGCGTCGATGGGGACCTCCTGACCGCCGACGAGGCCAATCCGACGGCTGAAAAACGGATAGATATCCGCCCCGGCCGGGGCAATGCCACCGGCAGGCGTCGGGCCGATGCTGGCAAAGTTGAACACGCCGGCATCCTCGAGGAAGAACGACCGCTTCTCTGGCAGGAGCAGGGAAAAACGGGAGAGATTGATCTGGCGCGCATCCACCTCAGTTTCGCCAAAGTCAGTGTTGATGGTGCCCGTCAGCTTCAGGCTTGGTGTGACGTTGTAGAAAACATCGAGCCCTCCACGACCGTTGAGGTTGTTCTGGCCAGCGGCGCCGGAGCGTAACCAGCGCCCGGCGACGTAGGGACGCACGTCGAGGCCGATACCCTGCTTGAGGCCCTCGAGATGGGTGATTTCCCCTGCCGCCGAGACCTCGAGAAACTGCGTCTGCAGCCGGGCGCCCGTCCAGCGGATCTCTTCGAGCTTGCGGTACACGCTGCGGGAAACGTTGAAGCCCCACACCGTTTGATCCGCCGGGAAACTCAGGCTCTTGAAAGGAATCGCAAATTCCGCGACCCAGCCCTGGTCGGTCCGGCGCGTGCGCACGTGCCAGATCGCGTCCCAGTTGGTGTTGAGCTGTTCACCCGAGGACAGCAGGCCGTCGACCAGTGCTCCTGCCGGATTGGTCGCGAAATAAAAGGCGTTGCGCTGGTCGCGAAACGTATCGAGCAGAATCTCGACGCGATCGTCCGCCCGGAGGATGGCATCCCGCGACATCTGCGTGCCGATTACCCGGCGGGGCTCGGAGTCGTAGGCGACGATGCCGATGTAGAGGTTGTCGGCGTCATGGAGGAGCGTAACGTCGGTTCGCTCCGTCGGGGCCTGACCGGGTTGGGGTTGCCGCTGAACCAAGGTGCCGATCTTTGGCGCGGTGCTCCAGATCGCTTCATCGAGCACGCCATCAATGGTAATCGGCGCCGTGCTGAGGGTCACTGGGGCTGAGCGGGTAGCGGACAAGGCAACCGTTGCGGGCTGGGCCGTCGCCACCGCGGCCAGCAGTCCCGGCAGCCAAGCCCAGACCGAAGCTGCCGCCCACGCGACGAATCGCCGCGGAAGGAAATTCAGCGAGAGGATTTGGGAAAGGGCGTCGGTGCACCGGAGATGAAGGAACATGAAAGGGGATGGGGACCTGGCGGGAGGTTCTCCAAAATCCAGGACCCCGCGATATTTCCAAGAGGAAGCTGCCCGGCATCGTGCTCAAGACGGCCAGGACGCGGGCCGCGCGCCCTGCCGAACAGTTTCAGAACCGCCCGGTCACTCCGGCGCTCACCGCGATCCCGTTAATGATCGTGCTCTGCATCCGGTCGGGGAATCCGCGATACCATACCTGCGGGGTATTGGTCAGATTCGAAACATCGCAGGTCAGG
>JBKJRG010000416.1:0-8000 GCA_046594805.1 Opitutaceae bacterium
AACGGTCGCCCGTTCGGCATTGATTCGCTGCGCGAGATCCAACTGTCTAAGCGCGAAGTGCTGCCGGTGCTCTATCAAGGTCGTGGGGATTTCGCCACTGAAGAATGGAAGGATTTCCTGATTCGGAGTATCGGCATGGAGCCGGAACAGCTCACCCCCCGTGCCCGCGACATGATGCTTCTCCGCATGGTCCCGTTCGTGGAGCGCAATTACAACATGGTGGAACTTGGTCCGCGCGGCACCGGCAAGAGCCACCTGTTCCAGCAAGTCTCTCCCTATGCCCACCTGATCTCAGGAGGCAAAGCGACGGTCGCTCGCATGTTTGTCAACAATGCCAGCGGTCAGCGCGGACTGGTCTGCCAGTATGACGTGATCTGCTTCGATGAAATTTCCGGCGTCTCCTTTGACCAGAAGGATGGCGTGAACATCATGAAGGGCTACATGGAGTCCGGTGAGTTCAGCCGTGGGAAAGAGAGCATTCGCGCTGATGGTGGCATTGTGATGGTTGGCAACTTCGATGTGGACGTGCAGCACCAGCAGCGGATTGGTCATCTATTCGGTCCACTGCCGCCCGAGATGCGTCACGACACCGCATTCATGGACCGCATCCACGCTTACCTGCCCGGCTGGGATGTGCCCAAAGTAAGCCGCGACCTGCTGACCAATCACTTCGGACTTGTCAGCGACTTCCTGTCCGAGTGCTGGAACCAGTTGCGGCGGCAGAGCCGACAAAACCTTTTCCAGGGGCGCGTTCACTTGGGAGGCGCTCTGAGCGGACGCGACACGACGGGCGTCCAGAAAACTGTTAGCGGGCTTATCAAACTGGTGTCGCCAAACCCAGATGTCCCCGTTCCCGATGAGGTGTTGGAGTGGGCGTTGCGGCTCGCACTGGAGTGCCGCCGGCGGGTCAAGGAGCAGCAAAAACGCATCGGTTCCGCCGAGTTTCGTAACACCCAGTTCAGCTACTCGATGGGGGATGACGGGGTGGAGAAGTTTGTGGCCACCCCCGAACTTTATAGCGAGAACAGCATTAGCAGTGACCCTCTGCCACCGGGACAGGCTTGGGTTATCGCGCCAGGCAGCGGCGACGAACACCCGGGTTTGTATCAAGTGGACATCACGGAAGGCCCGGGCAGCGGGGTGAAGATCCTGAACCAACCGGCACCTCCGCCTTTCAAGGAAAGTGTCAGGTGCGCCGAGCAGAACCTTTACGTACGAGCAAAGGAACTCGTTGGCGACCGCGACCCTCGCCAGCACGAGTTCTCGGTTCAACTGCGGGCGTTTGATAACGCCAAGAGCGGATCCGCCGTCGGCGTCGGAGTGCTTCTTGCTCTCTGCTCATCGCTCCTCCAGAAGAGCATCAAAGGTGGTCTCGCTGTTACCGGAGGTCTCAACCTAGGCGGTTCCATCGAAACAATCTTCAACCCTGTCGCCGTCGTTGAAATCGCCATTGAGAAGGGTGCTGCAAGCATCTTGATGCCCATCAGCAGCCGCCGCCAGCTGAACGACCTGCCCGACGATCTCGCGGCCAAGATAGTCATCCACTACTACCTCGACGCCCGCGATGCCTTGTTGAAGGCTTTGGCAATTTGATCTTTCGCTGTTTGAGCCACGCAACAAGTGGCTGCATATTGGCAACCAGCCTGAACGACCTGTCATTGAAGGTGCTCGATGACCGCCCCAGTTCGTAGCATTGGTGTCCCAATTTCAAACTGGCCCACTGCCCGATTTCGAGTGGCTCGGTGGCGGTGACGTCATCTTCTCGCTGCCTTGTGTATCGCGCCGCACCGGCAGTCGGTTGTCCGCCGCGAGCCAGAGCTTCGCCTCGAATCCGAGATTGGCGGCGCTGCCGTTCGCGCTGTCTGCTTTCGCTGCCTTCTTTTTCCCCACCTGTAGCGTACTCCTGACGGCGGTTGAATCCCCGGTAAAGAACTCACTCAGGGGCAGGAGCCAGTGTAGACCACCCTAGAGGTGCCTCTCGCTGGCCGGCGAGCCCACGCCGCTTCAACCGCAGTCAGATTCACTTATCGGCCACCACTTCTCTCGTGGCACGTGTGGGATGCCGCGGGCAGCCATCTTCGCTTCAACGTCCTCCAATCGGCCAGCGGTGATAAGCACTTCGACGGCAGTAAAGGCCATGTTTAGAGCCTCCCCATACTGTGCGATGGTCAGCGGCGGACGGGGACCCGTGGAGCGTTCATTGCTCGGCAGGTTATGGCCATTTTTCAGGAGATAGCCGGCCGACCGCATGATCGACACCATCATTTCGTCCTTGGGCAAAAACAGAACGGTTGTGGCCGGCTCCGGAATGGCGGCGATACGCTTAGCCTCAAGCCGCTTGATTCTGTTTGTCAGCATTTGCCGCCTCCGCTTCCAGGGCCTCGACGCGCTTGTTGAGTTCGGCAAATTCGGTCAGCTTGATGCTCAGTTCGATGATTCCTTTCGCGGCCGAGAGCCGCGTCGATTCCGCATCGCCGCGCAGCAGCTTCTTTAGCGTCACTGCCGCGGCGGTCGCAGCGTCGGACAGCACGCCGACGGCTCGGCGGACGAGTTCGGCCCGAAGCCCGGCCACACGCTGTTGGAAGGCTGGCTCGTTAAGTAGGCGGCTGGCCGTCCGTTCGCTGCACTTTGCCGCCTTGGCCGCGGCGCGAATGCTTGACCCCCGCGCGAAGCAGAGTGCTAAAACTTCGTCGCGGCCAGGCGTTTCATCCGGCGGCGTTTTGTCCGCTTTTCGCGGTCGTGTTTTTGACATGTGGCTTTCGTTTCGTTGAGGGGGAGGGAGTTATTCTTGTGGAGGCTTCGGCGTTCATGGTGTTGGTCGAACGGCAGGATTCTGTATCACGGTTAGAGGCGGGCACTTTCGGGGCGTTTAGGGCACTTTCTCCCCAACACTTTCTATGAGGAACTCACTATGCCCATCTCCGACCAAATACGAGACCTTTCAAGCTCCCACGGAAAACTCTCTAACCAAAGTGTCCTAAGTGCCCTAAGCAGCAGCCATCTCTAGTGTGGTGAATGAATTGCGGCGTTTTTCAAAGCGTCCTACTGGCGTCCTAAGTTGCTTTAGAAGTGTACTAAGTGCCCTTCGTTTCAGAACGCTTTTTCATTGACACCCACCCGGTCAAGCAGCCCGTAGGACACTTTCCGGGACACTTTTGGATCAGCGTTCCCACGCCACAGCAGCCCACGTCCGTAGGCTTTGCAAGGGTTCTCCGAGAGGCGTTTTGCCATCCCCTCGGTCGCCCATTGGTTGACCATCCGCTTCATGCCTGTTGTGGTGAACTTCTGGTTTGTCGCCGCCATGGTCCAGCCGAGTGCGATCTGGTTTGGAATATGCACCCAATCCACCGCCGGGTCATATCCATTCCGAGAAAGCTGCTGGCCGATATAGTCCTCCACTTCGCCGGCCTCATCCTCGTCCACGTCCACGTCCGCCTGCCGCTCGGCAATGACGGCTTGGGCCTCGCAAGGGTCTGGGAGCCGAGCTAGTACATCTCTCTCCCACAGCCCCCAGCGGGAGCAGTTCGCCAGTTTCTTGGCCGGCCGCTGAAAGAAGGCCGAAACGTCCGCGATAATTTCCCACCGCTTGTTCTGGATGAACGCGGCGACATCCTCTTCCCAGGTGCCGGAATAGACCGGGCGTTTGAGTTGGATAATTACCGACCGCTGCGCGTAATCCCGCGACATTCCTGGGCCGTTCAGCGTCAGATACCACGAAAGGGAGTTAGGCCGATCTCGCTCACCGCTGTAGAGCTGGTGGCCGCTGATGGTGTTGCTGGTGAGCATGGCCTCGGCTTCCGGCCAGGAGAACTTGCTCTCCTTGATATTGTCAATCAGGCACACCCGCTTTGACGCCGCCGACGCGGTAAGTAGCCGCTTTTTGATTGTCGCCGTATCCTCTCCGCTGGAGAAATCAAACACGCCACCAGTGAGCATGCCAGCGTGTATGGCCAGCTTCGATTTGCCGACACCACGGCCATCGGGTGAAGTCACGACAAAAGCCGGCCGAGCCCCACACGCACCTCCCCAAAAAAGCGTGGCCACGGATCCAAGAATCAAATCCCTGTCGATTGGCGTTGCGGGGCAATAGAACGCCAGCAAGTCTTCGAGCGCCTCCCCGTTGCCGAGTTTGATCTCGGGATGGGAATAGTAATGGCCGGGCATCGGTGGAAAATGTGGGCACTCCTCGATGGCTTTATAAGCCGTCCCGGTTTGCGTGAGCCGCGAGAACAATTCTCGTCGCCGAACATGACTCGGACCTTCGGCCCAGGTCACCTTTCCGATTACGTCATGGAAGTAGCCAAAAGTCGCGTCAGTGTCCGCCAACCAAGTAATCCGTCCCCCTTCCTCAGCGAATAGCCGGTCACCGACACGACGTGGCCAGTCTCCCGTGAAGCCTCGAATCTTGTTCATGATTTCGGTGATGGGTGCCGGATAAGCCACAGGCCGCTCTTCACCCGCTTCATCGATTTCGATACGCACGCCGACGTTAGTAGCACACGGAGCGAGTGTCCAGCGGCAGAACTCCGTCACTACGGAGAGAGCGTTGCGGACCGTCATTGCGCCATAAGTTGCGCCGTCCCCGCCATGCACTTCATCCCACTTAGGACGCATCAATTTGGACTGACGGAAAATCTCATCAATGAGTTGCTCGTTAGGGCCGGCATAGAACGCCACAATGCAGCAGAGTGCGGAATCGGCCTTAGAATGGTCCCCGCTGTACTCGGAGATGTCGCCGTTAAACAGCTTGCAGAACTTCTCTGCATTGCTGGCGGCGCGAGCTTTTTCCATAACATCAACCGCAGTAGGGACAAAAGTATCGTTGGCGACAGCGGTGGAACGATTCTTACGAGCGCCGGCGGATTTCTCAGCCTTCTCGGCTTTGGAGTCGCCGAACTCGGCCATGATGCCGTTCATGAGCGGAGCATCGACCGTGGCAATCGCGCAAGTCCCGGACGACAATTCTCCGGTGATGGGGTCGATTCTTCTGCCGGTAACGGTCAAGTACTTCCCGCTGACATAGAACTCGGCCCCGGCCTTATTGCCAAGCCGGCCAGTGTCAACGCCGGGGCAGAACACGAAACCACGGAGACCCGTGCCGCTGACGGAGAATTCCCAATAGCCACCTAATGCGGCCATGATCTTGCCGGGCGAAAGCGGCGTCTTCCATTGCATGGGTTTCTCGTCTGGCCAGTCGATGATCTCGCCAGTTGCGGCGTCAACGCAATCATCCAGGTCAATTGCCACGAGGCACCGCTCGTCCTCCACCATCACGTAGCCGATGCCGCTGGCGTCATGCTTGCGGATACCTTCCGCCGCCTGCATCAGCGTCCCGTGTGACTCTGGCTTTTGCCATCCGGTCGCGTGGCCGTTGTGCGGGGACAAAGGCGGCTTGTCCCATATCCCACGGTCTTGTTTCCATTCCCATCGGAAATTGATCCACCTTGGGGAGTCTTTCAGATACTGCGGCAGGTGCTCATAGTTCGGAATGACCTTCGCTGGCCGGCTCTTGGGGTCGCCAAGTATTTGCTTCTTAGTCTGCCGTGTTGCGTTGCCGTTACTCATTATGCGGCTCCTTCCAGTTCAGGCGATTCGGCAACGGTGATATTCGCAACCAAGGATCGAGCCTCTCTCCACCGACGGCGAGCCGCGATAGCGAGAATCTTTGCGACAACCCGCCCCGCTGCTTCGTGCGAACCGACGAATAAGAACGGCACCCCGCTGGCAATCCAGCCGAGTACGCTGCCGGTCGCTTGGGCCGGCGTCACTTGGCCCCGCCAGCCGCCCATTTCAAGCGCTGGCCAAGTACTTTCGACCACAACGGCGCGAACCGGATACGCTTGCAGTCGCATTATTTCTCGGTCGAATCGGGCACGTTCACGCCCGCAGCAGGCAATCAGGTCGTCGAGCGACTTTCTTTCAATGGCGACGTGGTTTTCCAGGCCGCGGACGGTATAGTCGCCGGTTGCTAATGTTGCCGTCTCGACCCGGAGCGGATGGAGATTAAGCGGACGCTGCTCGCGGCTGTCGATTTGTGCCGTGATGCATTCGGGCGGAATTGCCGCCGGCAGAAATTGACGCGGGTTCTTTATACTTGGTAAAATTCTCATAGATTCACGTGAAAGTCGAAACTCTGAATCAAGAAGGCAGCTCGGGTACGAACCGGCTGTTTTCGTTTCTTGTTGCCTAAAGACAATGGCCGGTAAATGGAGGGCTAGAGAGATGCGACAGTGGGTCGCACTGTGCTGGACGCCAGGTAGGCATCTAGGGCTGTTTGGGAATACCGGACGGCAGTGCCTAGGCGAACAAATTCGGGACCGCGGCCCCTAGACGCCCAGCTTGCCAAAGTGGATTTCGCCAATCGAAGATATTGAGCGGCTTCAGGGCGAGTCCGCCAGTCGCTGCCGGCGGGAGGTTGGTGTTGACCAACTACCGCTAATTGTTTCTTGGGCATGAGAAAACTCCTTTCGAGTTTCTGCATCGCCCACTCCTCAGCCAGGCTACGAAAAAACCCCGAGCCAGCCGTGAAATGGGCGTGGCTCGGGGTTTCCGATACCAAAGTTAAGGTTGTCAGCGAGCGAGGTTGCCCGCGTCAGACCTGAGTATATCCGATTGGCCTGAGTTGTTGCAAATGAGTTCTGAGATACCGGCGGAATACTCGGTTTGCCGAAAAATACGCTATTCGCGGTCGCCAAGTTCGCCAGCAGGCTGAGCGGCCTTGAGCATTGCTGCGGTCGCCAGGTCCACACTAGCACGAACGGGGTCGATATTTAGCCGGGCGTAAATGGCGGTCGTCGCTTGGTTTTTGTGCCCGAGCGACTTCCCGATCACCGAGAGGGACGCCCCGCTTGCCGCTTGCCAAGAACCAAGGGTTCGCCGCAAGTCGTGAATTCGCAGGTTCTCGATACCTGCTCGCTTGAGAATCCGCCGCCAGGCCGTCTTGGGCTCCTCCAGGTGCCCGCTGGCGCTATTGGTGGGAAAAACCCACGGGTTGCCGGCAGTTGCCTTCTGTCGTGCCTGTAGCACCTCTAGTGCCGCGGTGGAGAGGTGCAATATTACGGGGTCGCCGCTCTTGGTCTCCGGAATGCGCCACGTCGCCGTGTCAAGGTTCACGTCCCGCCACGCCATCGCCTGTAAGTTCGCTCGCCTTGCCCCCGTCAGGAGCGCCAGGCGAATGAAATCCCTAAGTGTCTGGTTCGGCTCGGCATTGAGCGCCTCAAAGAATCTTGGCATCTCATCGGGCTGGAGAAACCTGTCCCTTGACTGCTCTCGAAACTTGTCGATTCCGTGAGCCGGATTGCCGACGGTACAAAAGTCCGAACTGTTTGAGTATGCGAACATAGAACTAATCAGAGCCAGCACCCGATTCGCGGTGTACTTGCCGTTTTGTTCCCCGAGTCTGGCATGCAGTCCCTTCACTTCCGCCTTCGTGATCGACGACAGACGCCGCTTCCCCCATGGCGACAGGTAAAGTCGATACTGACCTTCGTCCCCCTTCCAAGAACGTTTGTGCTGTTTTGCGTGCTCAAGCCAGTGGTCTTTAAGGTCCGCCAAGGTCGGTTCCCCACGTCTGGTCCGCCGAATCTCCGCCACATTCTGCCCCTTGGCGATCTCCGCCAGCACCTCCGCTGCCTTTGTCCGAGCGGCTTCCACGCTGACGACCGGAAAAATACCGATTGTCACTCGCACGAGCGGTCCGCTGCCGGGCAGACGCTTGAGGACGCAAAACGTGAGGGTGCCGCTCGGCCGCAATTCCGCCCGCAAGCCTTTCACCTTGGCGTCCCTGACGCTGAGCCGCTCGCCTTCGCGCCCCAGCAACTTGGAGAGGCCCAGTTGCGTGAATGGAATTGCCATCGAGTTTCTCCTGGTTTAGCACCCGTCCACTATCGGCGTAACAATGGCGTAACATTTAGACGTGTTACGCCAGCAAATCCAAGCCAAGAGGATGTTACGCCATGTATCGTGTTTGTCTGCGAATTCCCGCGTTCTGTCAATACGCA
>JBKJRG010000457.1:0-4137 GCA_046594805.1 Opitutaceae bacterium
CCTCGGGCGCTTCATTACTCGCCGAGTAATGGGTCGAGTAGTACGTGCCTTCGACGGCGCGCCCGCCCAGCTCCACCAACTGCGGGGCTTCCCAGCCGTCGCCCCCGAGGATGGGAACATCGAGGCCGATCGAGCGGGCCTGGATGCAAATCAAGGCGGCCTCGCTGTAATAGCCGGTCGCGGCGATCACATCCGGTTTCTGGCCGCGGATGGCGGTGAGCTGGGCTTTGAAATCCTTGTCGCCTTCCGAGTATTTCTGCTCCCCGACAATTTCGCCCCCAAGCGCGGTGAAGCGCTCGCGAAACACGTTCGAAAGGCCAACGCTGTAGGGCGCGGAGGCGGAGGTGAGCAGCGCGACGCGCTGGGCCTTCAACTTTTCCCGCGCGAATTTCGCCAGCACCGCGCCTTGGAACGGATCGATGAAGCAGATTCGGAAAATGTAGTCGCCGATTTCGGTGACCTTCGGGTTGGTGGACGAGATCGCCATCATGGGGATACGGGCGTTCTGGCAGATGGGCGCGGCCTCGAGGGAATTGGTCGAGGCATTGGCGCCGAGCACGGCCACGACTTTGTCGCGTGAGATTAACTTCTTCACCGCGGTGGCCGACTCGCCTTGTTTCGACTGGATGTCCTCCACGAGATACTCGACCTTTCGCCCGAGGACTCCGCCTTTGGCGTTGAGCTCCTCAATCGCGAGCAACGCGCCTTTGCGGCTCGCGATGCCGAACGCGGCGTCCTTGCCGGTCAGCGAGGCGTAATGTCCGATCTTGATGGGCTCATTGTCCGGGGGACGAGTGCACGCGGTGACGAAGCCGAGAGCGATCAACAGGAGTGGCCGGACGGCATATTTCACGGTGAGATGGATTGGAAGAATTCGGCCCGGCCAGCACGGATGGTGACGACCACGGCGGGTTTGGCGGCGTTGCGGCTGGCATCGATGGTGGTAAGGCCGGTGACTCCGCGAAAATCTTGCGTGGCCGCAAGCGCGGCGCGGACCTGCGGGCCATTGGTCGAGCCGGCCCGTTCGATGGCGTCCGCGAGCATCATCGCCGCGTCATAGGCGAGGGCGGATCCGCCGTTGGGGGTTTCGCCGGAATATTTGGCCCGAAACCGTTGCACGAATTCCCTTACCTCCGGCCGCACCTGATCGGGCGCAAAGTGAGACACGTAATAGGTTCCTTCCGTCGCCTTGCCGCCGACTGCCAGCAAGTCGGGCGATTCCCAGCCGTCGCCGCCCAGCAACGGCATGCCGAGACCGAGTTCTCGCGCCTGCAGGCAAATCAGCGCCGCCTCGGTGGAGTAGCCCGGCACAAAGATCGCCTCCGGCCGTTGAGTGCGGATGGTGGTGAGTTGAGCGCGGAAATCTTTTTCCCCCTCGCCGTAATTATACGGCCCGAGCGCATTTCCGCCCGCCGCATTGAAATGAGTTCTAAATTCCCGCGCCAACCCTTCGCTGTAAGCCGACGACCGGGCGGCAAAAACCGCGACCCGCGTCAGGCCCAGTCGATGGCGGGCGAGCTTCGCCAGGACGGCGCCTTGAAACGAATCGAGGAAGCACGCGCGGAAAACGTACGTTCCCATCTCCGTGACGCGGGGATTCGTGGCCGCCGACGCCAGCAACGGGATTTCCGCGGCCTGGCAGATCGAGCCCGCTTCCAGCGCGTTGGCCGACGTCCCGCCACACAGTACAGCAACGACTTTGTCCCGTGAAACCAGCTTCTTCGCAGAAGTGGCTGCCTCGCCTGATTTCGAGTGCACGTCTTCAATGACGAACTCGACCGGCCGCCCGAGGACACCGCCCCGCCCGTTAATGGTCTCCGCGGCGAGCGCGAAGCCCTTGCGCGAGGACTGGCCCATGCCGGCTTCCCGGCCAGTCAGCGACTCGAGTTCACCAATCTTGATCGGCTCGGCCGCGGCCAGGAGCCTTCCTAGCACCAGCGTTATCACCAGGCACCAGATGCCTGGAATTTCAAAGGGTTGGCGGATCAAGCGCGTGGGAAAAGCGTAACGTGAATCGGCCCGCCAAGCCTACGGCGCGACTGTCTTGGCGAACTGGAGCTTGCCGCCCTTGATCGCGATGATGGTCGCACCCTTGGTGGCGTTGCGGTCCTTGTCGATCGTGGTGCTGCCACTGGCGCCAGCGAAATTCTTCGTGGCGGCGAGCGCGTCACGCAACTTCGGCCCCTCGGTGGAGCCGGCCCGCTTGATCGCATCCACGAGCACGTAGGCCGCATCGTAGCCGAGCGCCGCAAACGCGTCGGGCATCCCATCCTTGGGCCAGCGCGCCTTGAACTTCTTCACGAAGGCCTGCACCGCGCCCGAGCTGTCCTCGGGGGAAAAGTGGGTTGAGTAGTAGCAGCCGTTGAGGGCCTCGCCGCCAATCTCCAGCAGCTGGTCGGAGACCCAGCCATCACCGCCGATGAACGGCACCGTGATGCCGAGGTCGCGCGCCTGGCGGACGATGAGGGCGGACTCGGTGTAGTAGCCGGGCACGAAGACCGCCTCGACGCCGGCGGCCTTCACCGCTGTCAGCTGCGCGCGGAAATCCTTGTCGCCCTCCGAGTATTTCTGTTCGACCGCGACGGCGCCACCGTTGGCGGTGAAAGTCTCGCGGAAGAATTTTGCCAGCCCGACGCTGTAGGCATTCGAGACGCTGGAAATGATCGCGACCTTCTTCGCCTTCAGATCGTCCTGGGCAAACTTCGCCATGACCGTGCCCTGGAACGGATCGATGAAGCAGACGCGGAAGATGTAGTCGCCCACCTCCGTGACCTTCGGGTTGGTGGCGGCCGGCGCGATCATCGGCACCTTGGAGGACTGCGCGATCGGCGCGGCTTCGAGCGAGCGGCCGGAGGACACTTCGCCGAGCAGTGCGACCACCTTGTCCCGGGTGATGAGTTTCTTGGCAACGGTGGCGGACTCGCCCGGCTTGGTCTGGTTGTCTTCGCTGACCAGCTCGAGTTTCTGGCCGAGCACGCCGCCGGCGGCGTTGAGCTCCTCCAGCGCCATCACGATGCCCTTGTGCGAGGACTGGCCAAACGTGGCCTCCTTGCCGGTCAGCGACGCATACTCGCCGACCTTGATCGACGAGGTTGGTTTGGCGCACGACGCAAAGAAAAGCGTGACGGCCGTAAGCAAGGCGGGAGTGAGCTTCATGTTGGGAGGAGTTACGCGCGCTCAAGGCGCGATGCTGGTGACAAACTGGAATTTTCCGTCTTTCACGGTCAGGACCACCGCGGACTTGGTGGGGTTGCGCTGGGCGTCGAGGGTGATGGCGCCGGTCACGCCGCGAAAATTCTTCGTCGTGGCGAGCGCGTCGCGGAGTTTGGCGCCATCGGTGCTACCGGCCCGCTTGAGGGCAGCGACCAGCATCATGACCGAATCGTAACCGAGGCCGGTGAGCGTGTCGGAGACATCGCCCCAGCGCTTGCGAAAGCGCTCATTGAAGGCCACCACGGCGGCGTCCTGGTTCTCCGGCGAGTAGTGGGTGGCGAAATAAGAGCCCTCGACTGCCGTGCCCCCAATTTCAACCAGCTCCGGCGATTCCCAGCCGTCCGCCCCGAAAAGCGGCACCTTCAACCCGAGGTCCTGCGCCTGCTTGCAGATCAGCGCGGCCTCCGCGTAGTAGCCCGGCACGAAAACACCTTCCACCCCGGCGGCCTTGATCGCGGTGAGCTGGGCGCGGAAATCCTTTTCGCCTTCGGAATATTTCTGCTCCAGCGCGATGGTGCCGCCGTCCGCCGCAAAGCGCTCCTTGAAGTATTTGGCGAGGCCGACGCTGTAGGCGTTGGAGACCGAGGTGAGCAGCGCGACCTTGCGGAGCTTGAGCGTATCCTTGGCAAATTTCGCCATGACGGTGCCCTGGAAAGGATCGATGAAGCAGACGCGAAAGATGTAATCTCCCGCCTCGGTGACCTTGGGGCTGGTCGACGAGGGTGAAATCATCGGCACGCGCGCGTTCTGGCAAACCGGGGCCGCTTCGAGCGAGCGACTCGAGGCCACCTCACCGAGCACCGCCACGACCTTGTCGCGCGAAATGAATTTCTTCACGATCGTCACGGACTCGCCCGCCTTGGACTGGTTGTCCTCGGTGATGAGCTCGAGTTTCTTGCCGAACACGCCGCCGGCCGCGTTGAC